>JAEZVR010000017.1 GCA_023420715.1 Bacillota bacterium
AGTTTTTCAAGACGTGCCTTTTTTACAGCAGGTTTTGCTACGGAAAAGCCAAAGAAACCCACGGGGAGATCTAATTTATGATAACAGCCGTGAAAATAAGCGATCCATGTTTTTTTTGTTAGGTGTAGGGCGCCTTTTTCGTCGAGTAGTTCTGAGGCTACTTGGATGGCTTCAATTTCTGCTAAAAAAACAGTATGAGATCCCAGATCCATGCGAGATTTAACCACACACCCGATTTGAACAGGACTTTCCTGGATACCGACGACATCGGGAAAACCAATGACGGGTTCTGGATGTAGGTTGCATGCTTTGAATTTATCTATTTTTTCGCCGGATCGAACGCCACAAAAGTCACAAGCTTCAATGAGGGGTTCATCCACGAGATTGACGACAAACCGCTCCATCTGATCAATGGCAGCGTAGGAATATCGTTCTTTTTTAACCGATATGCTCAACATGGGCGGTTGGCTATTGATCGTGCCCGTCCATGCAACGGTGATCATATTGGGCTTGAAGTCGGACAACGGATGTCCGGTTGTCACCATGACAACCGGCACGGGCCCGAGTAGGGGACAAGGCGATAGTGCTTTTTTAGGTGACATGCTGCGACCTCAATGCGTTTATCCGGAATGTTTAAGAGGTGCGGTGATCACGTGTGCTTAAAAGCACGCGATCGCTATCGAAAGATTCCCCGGAAGCAGCTGCAAATTGATCGAGTAAATCCTCCACTTTGAGCAAACGTTTTTGCTCCCCGCGGATATCGAAGATAATTTTACCGTGGTTCATCATAATGAGCCGATTGCCAAATTCGATGGCTTGGCGCATGTTATGGGTAATCATAATGGTGGTTAACTGATGGGCGGCAACCAATTGCTTGGTGACAGCCAGCACTTTGTCTGCTGTGCGTGGATCGAGGGCAGCGGTGTGTTCATCGAGTAGCAAAATATGGGGATTTTGGAGTGTTGCCATCAGTAATGTGAGGGCTTGACGCTGACCGCCCGATAAGAGGCGAACCTTTGCATTCATGCGGTTTTCGAGGCCGAGAGCGAGATGGGCCACGTGTTCACGGTACTGAGCTTCTTCACGTTTGCTCAATTTCCAGGAAAGCCCTCTGGCTTGTCCGCGTCGGGCGGCCATAGCAAGATTTTCTGCAATACTCATATTCCCCGCTGTACCGAGCATCGGATCTTGGAACACCCGGCCTAATAAAGCGGCACGTTTATGTTCTGGCTGAAAGGTTACTTCTTGATCTGCAATGGTGATACGGCCACCATCTGGCGGGAAAACCCCGGCGATGCAATTCATGAGTGTTGATTTACCTGCGCCATTTCCGCCGATGATGGTCACAAAATCTCCGGGTTCCAAGTGGATGGAGAGATCTTGAATGGCGACATTTTCGTTTGGTGTACCTGGGTAAAAAACTTTGCGTAAATGTTCAATCTTGAGCATGTTCTTCTCCTCCCTGAGCAAAGAGGTGTAGATTTGCTTTTTTGCGTGCCCGTTTGGCACGTTTCTGGTCTAAGGCGTGTGGAATCCAAAGTGCAAGTGCCACAATGATGGCGGTAAAGAGTTTTAGATCCTGACTTGGGACTTTAAGCTGTAAGACAATCGCAATCACGATGCGGTAGACGATGGAGCCAAAAACGATGCCGATTAATCGCAGCATAAAATTATGCTTAAAGAAGAGCACTTCACCAATAATGATGGTTGCCAAACCAATGACGATGGCACCTATCCCCATACCGGCATCTGCAAAACCTTGATTTTGGGCGAGCAGACCGCCGGATAATGCCACCAATCCATTCCCTAAAATAAGCCCGATACAGACAGTCATTTTGGTATTTACCCCGAGGGCGCGTACCATGGCAGGATTATTACCTGTTGCACGGATGGCACTGCCAATTTCTGTGCCAAAAAACCAGTAGAGAATACAGACGAGCAGGGCAACGACGGCTGTGTTTAAAACAAGCGAGTTGTAGGGTTCTGGGAGATGGCTCCAGGCGGCAAATCGTTTGTACAGGGTTTGGATGCCCAAAAGCGGCATGTTCGGTTTGCCCATAATGCGCAAATTGACAGAATAAAGGCCAATTTGTGTGAGAATACTGGCGAGGAGTGGCGCAATATGCATTTTGGTGTTTAAAAAACCAGTGATAAAGCCTGCGATCATACCTGCAATGAGTGCCATAAATAAGGCAGGAATTGGGTGCCAGCCATTTACGATCAGAACCGCGCTCACCGCACCACCAGTGGTAAAGCTGCCGTCTACGGTTAAGTCTGCAAAATCTAATACGCGAAAGGTAATATATACCCCCAGCGCCATGACAGCCCATACAATCCCTTGTGAGATCGCACTAATGCCAATATTGATGAGTACTTCTGGTGCCATAATTTACCTCAATAACTTTTGCAAAATAAAAGCGCAGCCCTGGGACTGCGCTCTAGGTTAGTCCACTTTTGCCGGTCTGGCCTTTTGCTGAATGTCATCAGGGAAAGTATAACCGATTGTCTTTGCATAGTCTTCATTAATCACCAATTCTGGATTGCTGGCAATCTGAATCGGCAAATCGGCTGGCTTACGGCCGTTCACCAAAATGTCATATGCCATATCGGCGGCTTGTTGACCGAGTTGATGATAGTTGATGGAAATAGAGGCAAGTCCGCCCTGGGCTGCCATGGCTTCGACGGCAGGGAAAATCGGGACTTTTTTCTGCAAGGCAATCTGGGCAACCGTTGCCATTGCACTGGCAAGGGCATTGTCTGCAGGTAGCCACAAGGCATCTACGCGATCGATGATGGATTCAGTAACTTGTTGAATGTCATTTGTGCCAGAAATGGTCACGGTTTGCACGTCAAAGCCATTTTCTTCGGCAGTCTTTTTGGCATCAATGGCCTGAACCTCAGAATTGGCCTCTCCGGATGAGTAGATAATACCGAGGGTTTTGGCATTTGGCAGCAGATGTTTGATGAGATCGATTTGATCCTTGATTGGAGTTAAGTCGGACACCCCAGTAATATTGCCGCCCGGTTTTTCGTTTGACTGAACCAGATGGGCAGATACGAAGTCAGTGACGGCACCCACCACAATGGGACGATCTGTAATGGTGTTGGCCAATGCTTGAGCAGAGGGTGTGGCAATGGCAAAAATTAAATCGGCATTGTTATTGGCAAATTGGCCGGCAATGGTTTGAGCGATGGATTGATCCCCTTGGGCATTGGTGAAATCTACCGTGAGATTTTTACCAACTTCAAGGCCCTTGGCCTTGAGACCATCCAGGAAACCCTGATAGGTTTGGTCCAGTGATGGATGTTCGATAAACTGGGTGACGGCAATTTTATATTGATCTTTGGAAGCGACAGGATTTCCATTCGACTGAGAAGCCGTATTTGTGGTCTGGTTTTGCTGACCACAACCACTTAGGAGTCCTAAGACCATGGCGGTTACCATGGCCAAAATAGATGTGCGTTTACGGTGTGATAACATGGGCGAAAACCTCTCTTATGATTGTGTACGGATGGTTGCATTTGGCTCAACGGTCTTGGGAATCTCTAAACCGATGGCCTCTGCGGTATCCATATTAATGACGGTGGTAATTTCGTTGGCGTATTCGATAGGCATGTTGGCGACGGCGGAGCCGCCAAAAATTCTTGCGGCCATTTGTCCCGTCTGCTTGCCTAAATCAAAGTAATTCAGTCCAACGGTTGCAAGCGCACCGTTTTTGAGTTGGTTTTCTTCTCCGCCAATCACGGGTACTTTTGCCTGGATGGCAACCTGACTGATAATACCCATAGCACTTGCCAGCAAATTATCTGTTGGAATGTAGAGTGCATCTGTGTTGATGACAGCTGATTCAACCACTTGCTGCACATCATTGCTGGAGGATACCGTTTTAATTTCTGCTTCTAGTCCCCTGGCTTTAGCAAGTGATTGGGCTTCTTTTGCTTGGAGTTCGGAATTGGTTTCTCCAGCTGTGTATAAAATGGTGATGCGTTTAGCTGTTGGCACAAGATTTTTTAATAAATCCATTTGTGCGTCAATTGGGCTTCGGTCTGATGTGCCGCTAATGTTGCCGCCTGGATTTTCGTTGGTTTCCACCAATTTAGCTGCGGCAGGATCTGTGACGGCTGTCACTAAAATCGGTTTATCTTGGATGCTGTTGGCCGCGGCTTGTGCGGCTGGTGTGGCAATGGCCAAAATCAGATCATAATCACTTGCCGCAAATTGGTTGGCGATGGTTTGGCAATTCGCTTGTTCGCCTTGTGCATTTTGGACATCTAATTGGAGATTTTGCCCTTCTTGATAGCCTGCCTCTTTTAGTCCGGCAACGAAACCTTCGCGAGCGGCGTCGAGGGCGGGATGTTCTACCAACTGCAGCACGCCAACTTTAACGGTACGATCAGATGTGGATTGGGTTGCGCCACAAGCCGTTAGTAAATTGATTGCGACTAGGGCACTGAGTGCCGTCAGACACCATTTTTTAAACGTCATTTTTTCACCTTCCTACAAAACCTACAAAACTACTGATGAAATCCTTAACAGGTTAACTTGCTAAAGTCTATCAAAAGACGTTTTTAATCGTCAAATGGTCGTTGAATCGGATGAACAATATGTAAAACCCATTGAATAAAGGGCTTTTCTTGGTTTACCTGTCTATTGGAAATCGCTAGAATAACCCTATGAAACAAGTCCAAACAGCGTGGTTTAAGAATCGGATTGCCCATGGTTTTTACGATCTCCATTTTCATTCGACGGCCTCAGATGGCAGTGATCCACCAGCGGTTTTAGCTCAGAGAATCGCAAAAGCGGGCCTCAAAACAGTGGCGCTGACAGATCACGATGCCTTCGATGGGATTGTGCCGCTCAGACGTGTTTTGCCGGATTCGGTGGATGTGATTGTCGGGGTGGAGCTCAGTACAGATGTAGCTGGACAAGAGGTCCATCTTCTTGGCTATTTTCCGACGGATGAGGTCTGGTACGCCGCCGCTTGGCAGGATTTTTTACAGGCTCAACGTCGTCATAGACAGCAGCGCAATCGATTGCTGTGCAAACGCTTACAGGATATCGGTTTACCCGTTTTTTATGAAGCTGTCGCGGCACAGTATGGTGAAGATCGTTTGGCGCGGCCTCATATTGCCAAATGGATGGTGGATCATCAGCTGGTATCTGATATTCAAACGGCATTTAAGCAATATTTGGCAGAGGGCGCCAGCGCTTATGTTGCCAGGATACGTCCTGATATCGAAACGGCCATTGGCTGGATCAAACAGTGTAACGGTATCAGCATCTTGGCACATCCTTATCTGTATGGTTGGATCAAGCCGCATGAGGCATCTGGTCAGTCAGATACCATGGGGCCGATATCCGCTGGGGTTTTGGAAACTTATTTGCGGCAGTTTCAAAAAAAGGGACTTGACGGGGTAGAAGTGGTACATGGTCAAACACCGATATGGGCAAGTCGTCAAATTCAGCAGGTGGCTAAAACGTTGTCGATGATTGAAACTGCTGGAAGCGACGATCATGGTGTGCATAAACCGGGTGTCCATTTGTTTTCAGCACAGGATTGGATAGATCAGACGCGCGGTTTGGCCTTATTATCCGCAAGCCATCGAGAAGAGGGCAGATAGAAAGACGTTATTGAATATGAACAGATTATCGGTGATGACCATTGCTGGCAGTGATTCAAGTGGCGGTGCAGGCATTCAGGCAGATTTAAAGACGATTAGTGCCCATGGACTTTATGGCACATCTGCATTGACGGCAATAACGGCTCAAAACACGCTGGGTGTGACTGCTGTTTTGGGCGTTCCGCCGACGGTCATTGTCCAACAAATCGAAGCCATTTTGAGCGACATACCAACACAAGCAATTAAGATTGGTATGGTTGGAGACGCCGAACGGATGATGGCCATTGTCGATGTGCTGTTGCGCTATCCCGATATTCCGGTGGTCGTGGATCCGGTTATGGTTGCCACCAGTGGCAGTAAATTATCCGATGTGACCGAGGTGGCCGCCTGGTCGGCTTTGTTTAAGTGTGCAACGGTGATCACGCCAAATTTGCCAGAAGCGGAGTTTTTATTGCAAAAAACGATTAAAGATCGGGCTCATATGGTCTTTGCGGCAGAGGATTTGGCTCGACAATATGACACAGCTGTGTTGCTTAAAGGCGGTCATTTGACAGGTTGTGCAGAGGATTGCTTGTGCCAGGACGGTAAAATTTCATGGCATCGTGCACCTTTTGTCGAAACAACGAATACGCATGGCACAGGCTGTACGTTATCAGCGGCCATTGCTTGTCATTTGGCGATGGGGAAAACGTTATCAGAATCTGTTGATGCGGCAAAAGTTTATTTGAGTGGTGCCTTATCGACTGGCTTAAATATGGGCGCTGGTTCTGGCCCGGTTGATCATTTGTGGCAGCAGTTCCCGTTGTCGACTGGATCTTGTCCGTCGACGAATCGGTAGTCGTCCAGTATAATGCATGCCATAGATTAGGTTTTAGGGAGTCATTTTGAAGTTATTACTTTGGATTCAAGCATATCAACGAAGTTGGCTGACGTCCTTTATGCGTTTTATGACACGGCTTGGTGATCGTGGTCATATTTGGCTCGGTTTTGCTTTGGTCTGTTTTTGCCTGCCGTCTTATCGGGTGGCGGGACAAGCGATTTTAATCGCATTGGCTGGTGCTTTGATCTTGGGTAATCTCATCCTCAAAAATCTTTGTCAACGGATGCGTCCCTTTCAGAAAGAAGAACGGCTTTCTATTCTGGTTAAAAAGCCGACAGATAGTTCTTTCCCATCTTGTCATACCTTGTCATCGGTGGCGGTAAGCCTGAGTATGTATCAACATGTTCCTCCGGTTTTGGGAAAAATTGGTATTGCAACTGCTGTATTGATTTCGCTGTCCAGACTGTACTTATGTGTGCATTATTTGTCAGATATCTTAGTCGGCGCGGCCTGTGGGATTTTGATCTCGTGGGGGATTGGATATTTTATTTTTTAAGTTTTCATGATGTTTAGAGCATCTGTGGCAAGTGATCAAGTGAGAAAATGCCGATGAAGCAAAACGATCGAACAGATCAGATTCAAGTTCGTGTGATTTATATGGCAAGTGGGCAAAGTCGACGCTTTGGCTCGATCAATAAACTTTTGCTGAATCTAGATGGCAAACCCTTATTTGCACATGTATTGGATCGTTTAGCTCAGTTGGTCAACCGATACGATTGGCTGCATGTGGTCGTTGTGACATCGTTTTCAGATATTCTAAACTGGACCCAGCGATTGGGGCTTTATGCGGTACATAATACACAGCCGGAACGCGGTCAGTCTGAGAGTATTCGTTTGGGTTTGGCTGCACAGGCTGAAGATTATCAGATTGCTGTTTTTATGACAGCAGATCAGCCGGATTTATCAGAAACGATGCTTATCCAATTTTTAGAACAGGCACGACTCGAATCAGAGAGCATGGTTTGCGCAACTGATGGTGAGCGTTGGGGGAATCCAGTGAGTTTTCCACAGATGTTGATACCAGATCTCCTAGCTTTAAGGGGGGATGTGGGCGGTAAGGCGGTGATGCGGTTGGGGAAAGTGCCGGTCAGGCCTTGTTATGTATCCAGCGAAGCATTGTGGGATATTGATTGTCCTTCGGATCTTACTCGGCGGATCAAATAGATGAAATGAGGCATCGCTTATGCAAATAAAAGAAAAGGTCATGGTCATTACCGGTGGCTCCAGTGGCATTGGAAAAGCGACTGCAGATGTTTTTTCGGCCAAAGGTTTTGTGGTCTATGAACTGTCCCGTCATGGTGAGGATCGTGGAGCGGTTAATCATATCGCTTGTGATGTTACCGACGCCGATCAAATTCAAGCGGCACTTGAGAAGATTTGGGCAGCATGCGGTCGTATCGATGTCATTTTAAGCAATGCTGGATATGGCATTGCCGGATCTGTTGAATTTACAACCCTGGAAGATCTGCACCGTCAATTCGATGTCAATTGGTTTGGCGCGGTTCGCTTTATTCAATTGGCAATACTTTATTTGAGACGCTCCGGTGGGGGGCGTATTGGCATTACCTCATCGGTTGCCGCCGTCACCCCGATTCCGTTTCAAACTTTTTATACCTGTACAAAAGCGGCTTTAAACGCCTTAGTACTGGGCTTAAATAATGAGTTAAAACCTTTTAATATCCAGGTTTTTGCCCTGATGCCTGGTGATACAAAAACGGGATTTACAGGACAGCGTCAAACCTCCACACAGGCGGAAGAAGCGGCAGTATATGGTGGTGTGATTCAACAATCGATCGCCAAGATGGCAGAAGATGAGGCTAAGGGCGGTTCGGTTCTGCCACTGGCCCGCTGTTTATATCGTCTATGTACCCAAAAACGAAAGCCAAAGCCGTTGCGAGGATTTGGGGCGGGTTATCGGTTTTTGTTATTTTTGGCCAAACTCTTGCCCGCGCGTTTGATGAATTGGGTTTTGTACCATTTATACGCGAAGTCGGATTAAGCGCTCGCCTAAAAAAAGATATGGTAGAATATGAAAGACTCTACGTTAATTTTATTTGAACAGCAGAGCTGTTATCCCAGAATAGCAGAGGTGTGATATGGATTTATTCCAAAAATGCTATGACTACAATCGGGTTGATCAGGCAAAGGCCCTCGATGTGTACCCTTATTTTCATGAACTGACGAGTGGTCAAGACAATATTGTGATGTTAGAGGGGCGCAAGACCATCATGTTGGGGTCCAATAATTACTTGGGCCTTACAAGCGATCCCCGTGTCAAAAAAGCGGCGATGGATGCCATCGAGCAATACGGTTCCGGCTGTTCAGGATCACGTTTTTTGAATGGCACGCTAGATTTACATGCGAATTTGGAAAAAGAACAGGCTGAATTTTTGCATAAAGAAGCCTGCTGTACTTTTTCTACCGGGTTTCAATCCAATTTGGCGATTATTTCGGCATTAACCGGTCGACGCGACTTTATTTTGTCTGATTCCTATAACCATGCGAGTATCGTGGACGGCACCAGATTGAGTTTTGCCAAAACGTTAAAATATGCGCATAACGATATGGCAGAACTTGAGCGCTTGCTCAAAAAATGTCATGAAGCCGATCAGGGTGGTATTCTCATTGTTACCGACGGTGTGTTTAGCATGGAGGGCGAAATCTGCAATCTGCCGCGCATCGTTGAATTAGCGAAGCATTATGGCGCCAGAATTCTTGTGGACGATGCCCATGCACTAGGGGTGCTAGGTGACCATGGTAGAGGGACAGCAGAGCACTTTGGTCTGGAAGATGAAGTGGATTTGATCATGAATACCTTCTCCAAGACGTACGCCTCTTTGGGTGGCTGTGTGGTTGGTGAACGAAAAGTCATCGAGTACATCAAACATGTTGCACGGCCATTTATCTTTAGTGCCAGCATCCCACCGGGACAAGTTGCCGCGGCGCACGAAGCCTTGCGTATTTTGCGTGCAGAGCCGGAGCGAGTTCAGCGAGTGCGTGAGGTCACGAGAACAATGAAAGAAAAACTGCGTGCTTTACCTCACGTGGTTGTGCACGAAAGTGGAAATGATATTGTGCCGATTATCCCTGTGGTGACTGGAACGGTTACGAATACCTTATACACGGCAAAATTATTGCTCGAAGCGGGTGTGTATGTTAACCCGGTTCTGCCCCCAGCTGTTCCAGAAGGTTCTTGTCTCCTACGGACCAGTTATACTGCGACGCAGAGTGACGAATTACTGGAGCAAGCGGCTCAAATTATTGGTCAGGTTTTCCAGTATATTCACGACAATCCGGTACCAGAAGGTTTGGCAAACGTGGAATTATAAATTTTCAACCGAGTATTTTGGACCAGCTGTCGATTTTGTCAGCTGGTTTTTTTTATACAAAAATGCCGCACCAACAAAAAGTTAGCACGGCATTTATTTTGGCGGAGAGAGTGGGATTCGAACCCACGGAAGCTTTCACTTCGCCGGTTTTCAAGACCGGTGCCTTAAACCAACTCGACCATCTCTCCAAGAGATAAGCCTGTACAGCATAACGAAAAGCGGTAGACTTGTCAATCGACTTTATCGTGGTAAACTGATTGAAATAATAAGGAGGCATACCATGGCAATAGAATATCGAAGTCCACTGGAACGGTGGCAGGCTTTATGGGATCAAAACAAGGTTATTCTGCTGGATGGCGGGATGGGCACGCAGTTTCAAGCCATGGGTATGCCCTTGGGGCAAATGCCCGAATACTATAACTTAAGCGAGCCAGAGCGTGTGATCGAAGTGGGCTTAAGCTATTTGCGTGCCGGGAGCCATATTATTTATGCCAATACCTTTGGCGCAGGTCCGATTAAGGCCAACGAGGCGGGCTTGGATGCGAAGACCTTAATAAAAAGTGGTATTGCTTGTGCGAAAACGGCTGTTGAACGCTTTATGGCAGAACAAAAGAAGTCTGGGAATGCGGTTGCGACGCTTCCCTTAGTTGCATTGGATATTGGACCCTTGGGAGAATTACTCTATCCAAATGGCTCTTTGCCTTTTGATACGGCTTGCGCTTATTTTGCTGAAATGGTGAAAGCTGGTACAGAAGCGGGCTGCGATCTAATTGTCATCGAAACGATGACCGATTTATATGAAGCAAAAGCAGCTATTTTGGCAGCAAAAGAGCAGGCCCCAGATGTGCCAATCCTGTTGACGATGAGTTACGAAGCCAATGGGCGCACATTTACAGGGTGTTTGCCAGAAGCACAAGCTGCCCTGGCAACAGGTCTTGGTGTCCATGCAATTGGGGTCAATTGCTCTCTTGGTCCACAAAGTCTTTTACCGATTATTGCGCGCATGGCAAAGGTGACGCATTTGCCGCTCATTCTAAAAGCCAATGCTGGTTTGCCCAATCCGGCAACCGGTGCTTACGACATGGCGCCAACCGATTATGCCCAAACGGTTGAGGCCATGCTGGATGCCGGCGTTTCTGTGATTGGTGGTTGCTGCGGCACAACACCGGCACACATTCAGGCTGTGAAAAAAGCCGTTCAGTCGTGTTTGGATGCGGGAAAAGTGCCCAATAAACCGGATCAAATTCAGCCGATTTTATGTTGCGGGCCAACACAAGCTGTTACAACAGATGCCTTTTTGGTCGTTGGTGAAAGACTGAATCCAACGGGTAAACCAGACTTTGTTAAAGCCTTACAATCACAAGATATGGACCATTTAAAAGCGATTGCGATTGCCCAGGATGAAGCAGGTGCGGATATCTTGGATTTAAATGTCGGTGCGCCCGAGGTGGACGAAGCGGCGTTGATGGAGATGGTGGTTCCAGAAATTCAAAAAGTAACTGGGAAACCCCTGCAATTGGACAGCTCTAATCCAGAGGCTTTGGCTCGGGGCCTGCGTTATGCAAATGGTAAAGTGATCGTCAATTCCATTCATGCCAAAGAATCGGTCATGGCGGCTGTTTTGCCCTTGGTCAAACATTATGGCGCAGCGGTGATTTGTCTGCCCATTGATGAAACGGGTATACCGGACACCCTCGAAAAGCGTCTACAAGTGGATGATCGCTTGGTGCAGGCTTGCCGTCAACATGGCATTCAAACGTCCGATATCATTATTGATTGTTTAGCCTTAACCGTATCTGCACAGCCAGAGGGCGCTCAACTGACCTTGGAGATGATCCGCAGCATACGAAAAAAGTACGGGGTATCAACGACACTGGGTGTTTCGAATATTTCTTTTGGATTGCCAGAACGTGGACTGGTAAACCGCTGTTTTTTGAGCATGTGTATGGGCGCCGGATTAAGCATGGGGATTTTGAATCCGAATGATGAAATGATGATGGACGCCGTCTATGCCAATCGACTTTTGATGCAACAAGATGCGCATGCAGAGGCCTTTATTCAATATTGTCATGCGCGTCAAAGTCAATCGATGGCGGCAGTGGGAACGGTTCATTCGGATGGACGGCGTGTGGTTCGACAAAAAAGGGCGGTGACGTTTGATGCCCCCCAAGAGCGAAAATTAAATCCTGGTACTGTACATGCGCAACAGGCTTTTGCGACACAGCTTTTGGGGCAATTAAAGCTAGACGAGGCGGATATGCCTTTGGCTGAAACCTTGATACAGGCGGTTTTAAAAGGGTTGGAAGACGTCGCCGCCGAAACTGTGAAAAATTTATTGGCGCATGTGCCTCCCTTGGTTTTAATTAACCAGGTCTTAATTCCAACATTAGATGAGGTTGGGGATCAATTTGAACATCAGCGGATTTTTTTACCGCAGCTCATTCAGTCCGCCAATGCTGCTCAGGCTGGGTTTGGTGTTTTAAAAACATATTTTGAATCCCATCGGACGGTTGCAGATCAGGCGGAGAAAGAACCGATTATTCTAGCTACTGTTGAAGGCGATGTCCACGATATTGGTAAGAATATTGTGAAAGTGATTTTAGAAAACTACGGTTATCGCATTATCGATCTTGGGAAGAATGTCCCCGTGGATACCGTTGTCGAAGCCGTCAAAAAACATCGAGCGAAACTGGTTGGGCTCAGCGCGCTGATGACCACGACACTCACGCAGATGAAGCGAACAATTGAAGCTTTAAGAGCTCAGCAACTGCCCGTAACCATTATGGCCGGTTGTGCTGTACTGACAGAAAGTTATGCCAAAGAAATCGGTGCAGATTATTATGTTAAAG
>JAEZVR010000033.1 GCA_023420715.1 Bacillota bacterium
GTCGCAATCGAGCCAAAATCAAAAGCCAGCCAAGACAAGATGATGGTTGCCTTGCAAAAACTTTCGGAAGAAGATCCAACCTTCCGTACCCATACAGATCCGGACACGGGCCAAACCATTATTTCGGGTATGGGTGAACTGCATCTAGACATCATTGTCGACCGCTTGCTCCGCGAATTTAAGGTGGAAGCAAATATTGGTGCACCACAGGTTGCATACAAAGAAACCATCCGTAAAACGGTTGAACAGCAAGGTAAGTTTGTGCGTCAATCTGGTGGTCACGGTCAATATGGTGATTGTATCTTGGTGCTCGAACCACAAGAACCTGGCACAGGCTACATTTTCGAAAACAAAGTGGTCGGTGGCGCGATTCCAAAGGAATACATTGCACCGATCGATGCCGGTATTCAGGAAGCTATGCAATCCGGTGTGCTGGGTGGCTATCCGGTTGTTGACGTGAAGGTTTCAGTTATCGATGGTTCATATCACGATGTTGACTCATCGGAAATGGCCTTCAAAATTGCTGGTTCTATGGGTTTCAAAGAAGGTATGCGCAAAGCAGATCCAGTGCTTCTTGAACCTATTATGCGCGTCGACGTTGTGGTGCCAGAAGAGTATATGGGTGACGTTATGGGCGATATTAGCTCACGGCGTGGACGTATCGATGGTATGGAAGCTGTCACTGGTGCACAAAAAATTATGGCCTTCGTTCCACTCGCAGAGATGTTCGGCTATGCGACAGCCTTGCGTTCTAGTACACAAGGGCGCGGTACTTTCGTTATGCAAATCGACCATTTCGAAGAAGTGCCAAAGAATATTATGGAATCTGTCCTGAATAAATAATTCAGACAATCATTGCGTTATCGCCTTGCTGTTTTTGGTTGCAAACCATGCGAATTATAGTAAAATAGACGGCAAGGCGTGAGCCAAGTTCTAAGTACAGCCTTGAGCTGATATAAGGAGGAAACGACCAAATGGGTAAACAAAAATTTGAACGTACAAAACCCCACGTTAACGTCGGTACAATTGGCCACGTTGACCACGGTAAGACCAGTTTGACTGCTGCTATCACTAAAGTGTTAGCTTTGCAGGGTGGTGCAGAAATGCGCGATTATTCTCAAATCGATAATGCACCTGAAGAAAAAGAACGTGGTATTACCATTAACTCTTCACACGTTGAGTATGAAACAACCAATCGCCACTATGCACACGTTGACTGCCCAGGCCACGCTGACTATGTTAAAAACATGATCACTGGTGCTGCTCAGATGGACGGTGGTATTCTCGTTGTTTCTGCTGCTGATGGCCCAATGCCTCAAACACGTGAACACATCTTGCTCGCTCGTCAGGTTGGCGTGCCTTCCTTGGTTGTGTTCTTGAACAAATGTGATATGGCCGATCCAGAATTGATCGAATTGACCGAAATGGAAGTTCGTGAACTCTTGAATGAATACGAATTCCCAGGTGATGATATTCCGGTTATCCAAGGTTCTGCATTGGTTGCTTTGGAAACAGAAAGCGATGATATCAACAACGAAGCTTACAAGCCAATCTTAGAATTGATGGAAGCTGTTGATAGCTACATCCCAACCCCAGATCGTCCGACAGATAAAGACTTCTTGATGCCAGTTGAAGACGTCTTCTCCATCTCCGGTCGTGGTACTGTTGCAACAGGCCGTGTTGAATTCGGTACGGTTAAAGTCGGTGATCCTGTTGACATCGTTGGTTTGAAAGATGAAAAATCTTCCTCTGTTGTGACAGGTGTGGAAATGTTCCACAAACAAATGGATTTGGCCGAAGCTGGTGACAACATTGGTGCCTTGCTCCGTGGTGTTGGCCGTGACGAGATCGAACGTGGTCAAGTCTTGGCAAAACCAGGTTCTATTAATCCTCATACCAAATTCACAGGTCAAACCTATGTTTTGACCACTTCAGAAGGTGGCCGTCATAAGCCTTTCTTCGATGGTTATCGTCCTCAATTCTACTTCCGTACAACGGACGTTACCGGTGTTGCACATATGCCAGAAGGTGTTGAAATGTGCATGCCTGGTGACCACGTGACCTTGACTGTTGAGTTGATCACCCCAATTGCTATGGATGTCGGGTTGAAATATGCTATCCGCGAAGGTGGTCGTACAGTTGGTGCTGGTACGGTTTCAACCATCATCGAATAAGATGATCCTTGATCTTTCCCAAAAAACCTTGTCTTTTGACAAGGTTTTTTGTTTTTTCGATACATTCAGCCCAAAGTGAAATGGTATAATGAGCTCTAATCTTTTTAAAGGTGGAAATCATGTCAAAAGACCAATTTCAAATCGATGAATCAGAGAATATAACACTTGAAATAAACACGGAATCAGAAGACGAGCGGAAGGATGAAACCATCCAAGATCTCCTCTTAGAACCAATCGAAGACCAATTTTTTGCAGAGCTGTTTATGACAGAAGAGTCTTTAGAAGATTTAGACGAGTATGATCATTCGTTTGATGAAGTACAGGATGTCGGCAGAAAGGTATCTCATCGCTATGAAGTTTTACCCTATGTTCCTGTCAGAGAATTGGTTGTCTTCCCACGGGTCATGCTTACCTTTGATGTCGGTCGGGCAAGGTCGCGCAATGCCGTTCGATCAGCGCTAGAAGATCACGAAGGCTACATGGTGATATCTGCGCAACGATCCAAAGATATGGAATGGCCAGATCGGCAGGATATTTATTTTATTGGTACGCTGGTTCGCATTCGAGAGGTGCTGGAAATTCAGGAAAACGTTGTCCGCGTCCGAGTACAGGGCTTATCTCGTGTGCGAATTCATGAGCGTATTTGTGATGATGCGAGTAAATTTGACACTTGTCGCTTTGAATGTCTGACTTCTTTGTATGAAGAAAACGACATTAAGCAAGAGACCATGCGCCGACAAGTTGTCCGTGCCTTGCATCGCTTTGCCAAAGAAACCGGTCGGTATGCCCAAGAGACCATCGAAACGATGGCAGCTTTAACGGATGGCAGTTATCAATGCGATGTGGTAGCATCCTATATTCGACTGCCTTTTGAGTCCCTTCAAACCTTGTTGGCGACAGTTCATGTCCAGGAAAGACAACAGCGCTTGTTGGCTTATATTGAAAAAGAAAAAGCAATTGCAGAATACGAAAATGAACTGTCTATCAAAGTGAAAGAGGCTGTCGAAAAAGATCAACGGGATTATTATCTGCGTGAGCAACTTAAGGTGATTCATAAAGAATTGGGTGATGAAGCAAATGCTCAAGAAGAAGTTGAGCAATATTTGGCAAAGCTTGATCGGTTAAAACTGCCAGATGCACACCGAGAGAAATTAGCTAAAGAAATCAAGCGCTTGCCGAATTATCCCAGTCATTTTCCCGAAGCCGCAACGTTGAGAACCTATCTGGAAACGGTTTTTGATTTGCCATGGGGTAAACTTCAGCCAGAAACCTTGCGCATCGAAAAGGTTCGCAAACAACTGGATAAAGATCATTATGGTTTAGAAGATGTTAAAACCAGAATTTTAGAATATATGGCTGTTCGCCTTTTGCATCAAAAACAGTCAGACGAGCCGTTTAAAGCCCCGATTTTATGCTTTGTCGGGCCGCCTGGTGTTGGGAAGACCTCCATCGCCCAATCTATTGCCAAAGCGCTTGGACGAGCCTTTGTGCGGATGAGTTTGGGTGGGGTTCGAGACGAAGCCGAAATTCGTGGGCATCGGCGAACCTATATTGGCGCGATTCCCGGACGATTGATTGGTGCCATTCAGCAGGCCAAATCCGATAATCCAGTGATTCTCTTGGATGAAATCGATAAACTCGGCAGTGATTTTAGGGGCGATCCGGCTTCTGCGATGCTGGAGGTTCTCGATCCAGAACAAAACAATACGTTCCGAGACCATTATTTGGAAATCCCCTATGATTTATCCAAGGTTCTGTTTATTACAACAGCGAACCAGACATCGACGATTCCGCAACCGTTACTGGATCGTATGGAATTAATTGAGTTAAGTGGTTATACCGAAGAAGAAAAATTCCATATTGCGAAACTGCATCTTTTGGTTAAGCAGATGCATCGTAATGCTTTGCCAGCCAAATCGCTTAAGGTTAATCCAACGGCTTTATATGATGTGATCCGTCTATATACGAGAGAAGCTGGTGTCCGTCAGCTCGATCGAGAACTGGCAAAATTGTGTCGGCGTTCTGTCCTAAAATTGGCAGAGATTGCGGAAGGTCAATCCAATGAAGTCTCCGAACACCTCGTTGATCATTTGCAGCACCAAAAGCATACGATCACGCGAGAAAATTTGCCAGATTATTTGGGAAGACCCAAATATCGCTATGACGTGGTCGATAAAAAAGATCCAATTGGTGTGGTAACCGGTTTGGCCTGGACGGCTGTGGGCGGGGACACTTTAACTATTGAGGTGAGCACCAGTAAAGGCAGCGGTAAAATTGAATTGACCGGTAGCTTGGGTGACGTGATGAAAGAAAGTGCAAAAGTATCCCTTGCTTATGTGCGCTCCAGACAGGATGTGGCAAAGGTTTGTCCAGATTTTCCAGAAAAGATGGACATCCATATTCATGTTCCGGAAGGTGCTGTGCCAAAGGATGGTCCATCGGCTGGTGTGACGCTGGCAACAGCTCTTTATTCGGCATTGTTGCAAAAGAAAGTTCATCACGATTTGGCCATGACAGGGGAAATAACCATTCGAGGTCGTGTTTTGCCGATTGGTGGCTTAAAAGAAAAGGTGATTGCAGCGCATCGTGCAGGTGTTAAAAAAGTGCTGATTCCAGTCGATAATAAACGTGATATTGAAGATATCCCCGAGTCTGTGAAGAAACAGGTGGAAATCGTACCGGTCAGTCATGCGAATGAAGTCTTTGAACACGCTATTTTATGAAATCAGAAGATGGCTATAAAACAGTTGCTCATGCGGCAGATATCGAGCTGGTCGTCAAAAAGTCCGTCTTTTTAGGCTATGTGATGCCGGTTGAATCAGAATTTGAGGCACAGGCATTTTTAGCGGCCTTAAAAGAACAGCACGCAGAGGCCAGACATCATGTATATGCCTGGCGTATTGGAAAACCTGGCCAAAACTGTGTCCAAAAATTTAGCGATGACGGAGAACCAAAAGGAACAGCAGGGTTGCCTTTATACAATGTCATTGTCAAGCAAGATTTAACGGACATAGCCATCGTTGTTGTGCGATATTTCGGCGGAATTTTGCTGGGCACGGGTGGTTTAACCCACGCCTATGCAGATGCTGCGGTAGCGGCAGTAGCAAAAGGGCAGCTGATCGATATGGCACGATATCAGGTTTTTCGTTTCAAAATGCCTTATTCGCTTTATACGACTTATCAAAAGCGATCGGCCTTACTCGGGGTTAAAGCACTGTCGGTGACTTATACGGATGAAGTGGATGTAGAAGCTGCTGTCTTGGCGGGTCAAAGGCAGGCGTGGGAAGACCTGTTATCCGATCTTTCCGGGGGAAAGCTTCAGGCAACTTATGTGAGAGATGACTATTCATCGGTCACCATGAATGCCTAAACAAACGAAGTGGAGGATGGTATGCCAGAAAAATTAAAACAAAACCGAGATATTCGTGTCGCGGTTTTGATTGATGCCGATAATGTTTCGTATCAGCACTTGCAGGTGTTAATGCCGGAGGTTGCACGATATGGGTTGCCAACGATCAAACGCATCTATGGCGACTGGACGAGTCCAAATCTCAATGGCTGGAAAAAACAGCTGCAAGATCATGCCATTATTCCGATTCAGCAATTTAGCTACACAACAGGTAAAAATGCCACAGACTCCGCCTTAATTATTGATGCAATGGATTTGCTTTATAGCGAACGGGTGGATGCCTTTTGTTTGGTCTCGAGTGACAGTGATTTTACGCGTCTGGCGACCCGGTTGCGCGAGGCCGGTCGAACGGTGTATGGCATTGGCGAAAGAAAAACGCCTAAACCTTTTATTGCAGCTTGTGATAAGTTTACCTATTTTGAGGTTTTGCAAAATCATGATATGGAAGATGAGGAGAATCTGCCGGATTCAGTAGAGGCCAGCCCAACGACAGCTTCACTTTTGCGGGGGCGCCGAAATAAAGCCACAAATCCAGATTCGTCTCCAGAAGAAGTGGCAAAATCTCGCCCGAAAAACACACGTCTTCAACCAAAATCTAAAGACCAAGTCTCCATTGACAGAAAATCGAGGCGACTCATTACACGTTGCATTGACGATTTAGCCGATGAGGAAGGCTGGTCTTATTTGGGTGAAGTGGGTAATTTGTTAATGAAAATGAGGCCGGATTTTGATGCGCGCAACTATGGTTGTGCTAAATTATCTCAACTGATCCAATCCCTAGAAGGTATAGAAGTTTCTGCTAGACCAGGTAGTTCGCCAGGGATTAAACTTTATTATGTTCGTAACCAAAGAACAGAAGAGATCTAACCAATCGTTAGTGTTTTGAACGGGCGGCTCTCTTTGTTTTTTTCTTTGATAGGGTACGTGTATGTGTTTGCAACCAATGGAAGGTTGCCTTTAAGGTATCATCAAGTGCTCTAGGTTTAAATCCAAGCTCTCTGACAGCCTTTTGCGTGCTCATGGCGGCATTTGAGTTTAAGACATCAATACTATAGGCTGTAAAAGCTGGCTTGCGGCGAAACCATGACGCAAATTTTTCCACTACTTTAGCGGCACTTTTAACCAGAAAGAGGGGATAATTGGTAAATTTCGGTTCAGTAATCCCTTTCCATAGGGCCACCTGTGCAAATAGATCTTTTAAGGTGAGATGATGACCTGCAATAATGTAGCCTTCTCCAGATCTCCCTTTTTCCATTGCAAGCTGGAGTGCTTTTGCAACGTCTCGCACGTCCACAAAATTATAGCCTCCCCTAAAAATGCGCAAGTGCTGGAGATTTTTTTTGCAAAGGAGTTTGCGCAAAACCTTGCCCATTTGAGAATCTTTAAAATCGAAGGGGCCAATAATACCACTTGGGAAGATAATCACAGCGTCCAGTCCCTGCCGAATGCCATTGTATATGGCTGCCGTTGCTTGGGATTTCGTAATGGCATAGGGCCCGTGTAAGGTAAAGTTTGGAAAAGCAGAGGCATCTAATTCCGTTAAGGTTTGTCCTTTATCGGGTTCGGGCAAGGCATGGACAGAACTGATATATACGAGTCGTTTAACCCGACAACGCAAGCAGGCATTTACAATATTTTGTGTCCCTTGTACGTTGACCCGTTCCAGGCGCCGTCTATGAGATGGCATTAAATCGATTAACCCTGCTAGGTGGTAGACATAATCACAACCCTCTACAGCACGCAAGACATCTTCATCGTTGCTAATATCGCCGCAAAAGAGTTCACATTGAATACCATCCAATGGGAGAATGGATTCGTTGGGCGGTAAAAAAACGCGGATGGGGATCTTGTTTTTTGCTAAGTCGTGGACCAAGGTGTTGCCAACATGGCCCGTCGCACCGGTGATCAAAATCATGAATCTCACCTCCTCGCTTTTCTTTAATTTAAGATTAGACGGCTTGGTGGAGATGGTCAATAAGGCTCGATGTCATTTGTGCCCTTTAACGAAATTCGCCCTCAGGGACTGTTAAATGTACAAACTCAAATCAAAAAGCAGCTTGTTTAACAAGCTGCTTTTTGAATCTGAGATCTGATGTTTGACTTATTTTAAGCCGATACCTTGTTCAACATCCGAAATCATCACATCCAAGGCATGGATACCACCTTCTGCAATGTACCAGACGTCAGGATTTGCCAAATAAACAGCATGGCCTTCTTTAATGGCTTTAACATCCTTGGTTAAGTCATTTTCGACAATCTCTTTTGCGGTTTTTGCGTCTTTGGCATTGATGGCTTTATCGCGATCCATGACAAAGAGATAGTCCGGATTTTTTTCGACCAAAAACTCAAATGAAGCTTCATTACCGTGTGTAGATGTTTCTTTTTTGACATCTACTCCGATATTATTGAATCCCATTTCATTGCCAATTAAGGAGCAACGGCCATCATTGCCGAGCACGCTGAGTGCACCCTTCGTAACGAGGCCAACGACTGTGGCTTTGTCTTTTGCAAAGTCCTTAACTTTGTTAATCCGTTCTTCAAAACCAGCGAATTTTTCTTCAACGTGGCTTTCCAAACCAAAGATCTTGGCAATGTCTTGGCTATTCTTTTTTGTACTTGCGACAACACCAGCTTTGCGGTCAATCTTAAAGGTATAGACAGGTGCAATTTTGGAGAGATCATCATAGGATTTAGACAAACGACCGCCAATAAAAATCACATCGGGTTTTGCCTTGTTAATGGCTTCTAAATCGGCCTCTTTAACCGTTCCAAGGTTTGCGACACCTTCTCGGCCAAGTGTAGGCTGAAGATATTCAATCGTTGATTTTGAAGCACCGACAACCTTGTCACCCTTGCCCAGTGTTTGAATGATGTCCAAAGAAGCCATATCCAAAACGGCTAAACGTGACGCATCATAAGGCACTTCGATGGTAATGGGATTGCCAGATCCGTCAATCGTTTCCAACTGGACTTTGTCCCCTGCTTTTGCAGAAGGGGTTTCGCTGCCAGCTGGCGCACTTTCAGAAACAGCAGGCTCGGTGGTGGATGTGGTTGTCGTTGTCGTTTTGCCACAAGCCACCAAAGTGGCACAGGCAAGACCAACGGCGAGACAAGATAAAATCTTTTTCATCTTCTTTCCTCTTTCTGTTTTGTATGTCAACGGCAAATCTGCCCGTTGCATCGAATTTAGTAGTAGATCGTGAGGGGCTTGTCTTTGACTCGCATGATTTCGAAGTCAACCTTGTAGATGGACTCCAAGGTTTCTTTGGTCATGACTTCCTCAACTGATCCAAAGGTGTGAATTTTGCCATCCACAAAGGCACAGATATAATCACTGTAAAAGGCGGCATAGTTGATTTCATGTAGAACGAGAACAACCGTCTTGCCGAGATCGTCACAAAGGCTGCGCACAATTTTCATTAAATTGGTTGCGTGAAAAATGTCCAGATTATTTGTCGGTTCGTCGAGCAAAATATAGTCTGTATCCTGGGCAATGACCATGGCAATATAAGCTCGCTGACGCTGACCGCCAGATAATTCATCTAAAAAACGGTCTTGGAAATCTTCCAATTGCATATATTGAATCGCTTGATCGACCATTTGCTCATCTTCTGGTGTTAAGCGACTCCCCGAATAGGGAAAACGCCCAAATTGAATGAGTTCTCGGACGGTCAGTTTCATGTTGATGTTGTTGTGCTGAGTCAATATGGCCAAATGCTTAGCCAAATCCTTACTTTTCCAATCTTTAATATCTTTATCTTTGAAGTGGACATCACCGCTGTCGCGCAGAAGCAATCGACTGATAATATTGAGGACGGTGGATTTGCCTGCACCGTTTGGACCAATGAGGGACAAAACCTTACCTTTTGGAATTTCAAAGCTGACTTGATCAACGACGGTATGGCCATCATAGGCTTTGGTTAGATCTTGAATCTTCATGATGTGCCCTTTCTTAGGTTAAGGATTTTTTCGTCAAAATGAGATAGAGGAAATACAGGCCACCACCGACCGTGATAAAGACGCTAATCGGTATGGCATAATGCATGACTTGTTCGACAATTAATTGTCCGCCCACGAGGCCAATGACACCAAATAGGGCGGTTGCGGGAATGAGGTGCGTGTGGCGATAGCCCTGAATATATTGTCTACCTAAGTTGGCAATAATGAGACCAAGGAATGAAATTGGACCTACCATTGCCGTTGCAATCGAAATACAGAGCACCACACCCAACATGAGTTTTTGCACCGTTTTTTCGTAGGGAATACCTAAATTGACGGCGACATCCCGTCCCATGGTGATGACGTCTAAAAGCTTGAGTTCACGGATGCAAAACAGCACGACCAAGCCAAGGAGGAAGACACCAAAGAGGATGAGTTTGGTATTGGAACGATAAAAGCTGGCCACGAGTGAGGACAGCAGGCTGTCATATTCGTTTGGATCCATCATGCGCACCATCGTGGTTTGAATCGAGGTAAAAAACGAGGTCATAATGGTGCCGACCAACAGGACGTAGAGCACATTGTGTTTGGTTTTCTTAAAGAGATAGCTATAGATGATGGTTGCAACGACAGCCATGATGATGATGTCGATGGCAAAACTATAGTTTTGATTGGTTACCAGCACACTGCCGCTTCCCAGGACAAAGACTAAAGCGGTGTGAACGAGCGTATATAGGGAATTCATGCCTAAAAGACAAGGTGTCACAATGTTGTTGCGGATAATGGATTGAAAAACGAGAGAAGCCCCGCCAATGGCAAAGGCGGTGATGATCATCACAATGAGTTTGGGGATACGGAGGTTGAGCGCAAATTGGACTTGGTCTATGTCAGCTAATTCCAAGTTAAAGAGGAGATAAGCTGCACAACAGCATAAGGCGATCAGCGAGAGCGCGAGGAGTTTAAGGCGCCCCCGTCGACGCTGAGCTTTTTGTCTAGATTGTGCACGTGCTGCGCCGGCGCGCAGGCGATCATAAGGCTGTTCTAAAACGAGCTCGCCCGATAAGGATAGGCGATTCAAATGATTCATGATTGGCCTCCTTTAATGTCTACTTGGGTTTGGCTAGAACAGTTTTGTACAAAAGCTGTTTTGGGTGCAGGTTTTTTTGGTTTTAGTCTTTGAATGAGCAAAACAGTAAAGACAATGCTGCCAATGATGCCAATGATCAGTCCGATGGGTAGTTCGTACGGCAAAATGACGACGCGAGCGATCATGTCACAAACCAGGACAAAGAGGGCGCCAAATAAAGCAGTGTCGATCAGCGTGCCACGGATCTTATCGCCTTTAAACATGGCGACAACATTGGGGACAATGAGCCCGATAAAGGAGATGGAACCGACGACGGATACAATTGCCGCAGTGATGATGGCAGATAAAGTGAGTCCCGAAAATAAGACGAGATTGTAGTTTACACCCAAGTTTTTTGAAAAATCTTTGCCCATGCCGACGATATTAAAGTGGTTGGCATAAATAAAAGCCAGGATGACCAAGGGGATGGCCATGTAAACCA
>JAEZVR010000050.1 GCA_023420715.1 Bacillota bacterium
TATGGCAGGCTTGCTCGATTTGTTTTCTTCAGCCGTACAAGGGTTGATTCCTTTTGCCCCTCAATTATTAATTGCTGGTTCTTTAGCCAAGCTGAATCCAACAGCTATTGTGCCTTTTAACTGGTATTCCATGATGATGATTGTATTGGGTATTTTGTCGATCTTGACTGGCTTGCCAAAATTAAAATTAGTGCACCGTCAGGGGAATGCAGAAAATTTGTAAATCTTGTATTTGATGACATGAACACGCTCATATCCGAATGGATCTGGGCGTGTTTGTTTTATAGAAGGATGAATCTGTCCTCAAATGTGGTTGTTCACGAAAACGATTTCATGTTTTACACGCTTAGATTTAGAAAGAAGTTATCGGATAGAACATGGCCGCCAGGTGCTGTCTGATCCTGCGATTAATCGCCATTTCATGCAGATTCTGTTCAATGATGATGACGATTTTCGATTGCGTGGAAAAAGTCACTCAAGCTAATATTCAATGCATCGCAAAGCGCCGCGAGTTTTTGAATGGAGAGGGCATGCGAACCTCTTTCTGCAGCGGATAAGTAGCTGATATCTACCTGAGCCATTTCTGCAACGCACATTAAACTTTGTCCTGAAGATTGTCGCAAAGTTCGGAGCGTCTGCCCGACATGGTTGACGATTGCTTGATTTTTGATATTCGACTGCTGATTTGCCTTACCCATCAAAAAAGACCTACCTTTGCACCTAATGCATATTGCACAAAAATATAGAAAATTTATATTTTATTATCTACAATTTAACATAAAATAATCATATTGTTTACTTTTGTTTTTGATTTTTAATGAAATTGTTAAGAATCGTATAAAAAGAACGCTGTTGCAGTGTCGCAGATATGATGACAAAATGAGCAAGATTTGATGGCTGTGTTTAGGGGATTTAGATTGGTATGACGATGGCAGATATGGATCATTTAGCCGAGCGGGCTTTTTTGTTTGCGGTGGGCGAAAAAGGACAGCAGACCCAGTCCTCGATGGAAGAAAGTCTAAAAGAATTGAAAACGCTAGTGGAACATGCAGGTGGCGTGGTTGTGGGTATGACCCAGCAACTACGAGATCGTTTGGATCAGGCTACGGCGATCGGGCGTGGTAAATTAGAAGAAATACGGTTGGCAGCTGAAGCCATTGGGGTGGATGTGCTGATTTGTGATGATGAATTAAGTGGTGCACAAGTCCGCAATATTGAAGCATTGACAGGGCTTAGAACCATTGATCGGACAACCTTGATTTTGGATATTTTTGCCAAACGGGCACAGTCGGCTCAGGGGAGACTACAAGTGGAGTTGGCACAATATCAATATCGCCTGCCACGACTCAAACAGCTGGCAGGACAGTTGTCTAGACAAGGCGGTGGGATCGGAACCCGGGGGCCTGGCGAAACGCGTTTGGAGACAGATCGCCGTCATATTCAACAGCGCATTCAAGCGATCAAAAAGCGCTTGACGCAAGTTGCAGCTCATCAAATGCGTTTGCGTAACCAGCGTCAGAATTGCAGTTTAAAAGTTGCCATTATTGGTTATACAAATGCAGGCAAATCGACTTTGATGCAGGCATTAACCCGTTCAGATGTCTATGTGGCGGATCAGCTTTTTGCGACCTTGGATCCGACTGTCCGCACCTTAAAACCGCAAAATGCCCGACAAGCAGAGGTTCTTCAAAAAATCTCTCCCCTTATTTTGATTGATACCATCGGATTTATTCACAAATTGCCGCATTTACTGATCAATGCCTTTAAATCGACCTTGCAAGAAACCTTGGCGGCGGATTTACTCCTCTTAGTTGTGGATGGATCCGATCCAAATGCAACCTTTAAATATGAGGTCACACAGAAAATTTTGTCCGAGATTGGGGCAGCGCATATTCCTCAACTGGTTGTTTTAAATAAAATGGACTGTGTCCTGGATGATTTATCTCATTTGGCAGGTATTCGTGCGGATCAGATGGTGCAGGTCTCC
This sequence comes from Bacillota bacterium, assembly GCA_023420715.1. GTDB lineage: Bacteria > Bacillota > Clostridia > Saccharofermentanales > Fastidiosipilaceae > JAEZVR01. The sequence goes on from JAEZVR010000050.1 coordinate 1,988, forward strand.
GCAAAAAAGGGGCTGGGGTTGGTGGATTTGACAGATCGATTACTTGGCTTAAGTACACAGAATAGAAGGTTTTAAGATGGAAATTGTGATTACGACCTTATTGGGTATGGAAGCTTTGGTGGCACAGGAAGTGGTTGATTTGGGATATCCCAAAGAAAGTGTCACGGTCATGGATGGTCAGGTCCATCTTTGTGTCAATCCGCAAGACTGGGATGGCCTCTCTAGAGCCATTGCGCGATTAAATATTGGTGTGCGTACAGGTGAACGCGTTTTGCTGGCGGTGGATCGTTTTGTCGCGAAAACCTATGATGAATTGTTCGACGGGGTTCGGGCGATTGATTGGTCTAATTGGATTCCAAATGGCTGGGCATATGTGATCACAGGTCATTCGCGTAAATCAGCACTTTTTGGTACCCCTGCGATTCAGCGCACCCTTAAGAAAGGTATTTCTGAACAACTCGCAAAAAAGCGAGGGGTGGTTGCGGGTGGTATTGTCCCAGAGGATCCTCGGCTGGGGACGGTTAAGTTACAGTTCGCTTTTTTATCGGATGTGATCACGTTAATGATCGATACAACTGGGGTGGGTCTACATAAAAGGGGTTATCGACTGAAACATAATGTGGCACCCATTAAAGAAACTTTGGCGGCCGGTATGATCCAATTAATGCGATGGGCGCCTTTTTCGGGCGAAGCCGTGTTGGATCTCTTTACGGGGTCAGGCACTTTGGTTATTGAAGCGGCCATGATGGCGGCAAATTTGGCACCTGGTTTGCATCGATCGTTTAGTGGCGAAAAGTATCCGATCTTTGCGCCACAGGCTTTCCGAATCGAAAAAGCTGCGGCACAATCTGCAGTCGATCTAACCCCACCAGAAGAACCCTTTATTTTTGGTTATGATCTTGACCAATCTGCTTTAAACATTGCCCGAGAAAATGCCAGACGAGCAGGTGTTTTACCCTTCATCTATTTTAAGCATCAAGATGCCCGTCAGGTGAACGGAACAAGGTGGTTGAGGCAGCATCCACAGGTGGAACGCTGTCTTGTTTTAGGGAATCCCCCATATGGTGAACGCATGGGGGAGGCAGCAGATATTGACAAACTACATCGGACGCTGGGAGAACAATTTTTTCTGGATGATCATTTGGTGTCGGGTGTGAGGCTAGGGATGATCACTGCTGCGACAGGTTTTGAAGCAGCTTTTGGTCACCGTGCACATAAACGACGCAAGTTATATAATGGGATGATTCAATGTTGTTTTTATCAATATTTTAAACATCCCAGACGGCCGAAGGGGGCCTTATGATTGCGCTGGTACTTTGTGGCGGGCATGCAAACAAACTCTATCCACTCACTCGATCGATGCCAAAGGCCTTGCTTCCGATTGTGGGGCGGCCAATTTTATCTCATTTAATGGATAAACTCATCTGTCTCCAAGGGCTAGATGCGATTTGGGTGGTCATCGATGCACATGATCAGGCTGTCTTTGAACGCTGGCAAAAAAATTATGATCAGGAAAATACGAGGAAGGACCTGCCGATTCGCTTAGTGGATAATGCGTTTGCGACGAGCGATCAAAATACGGGTGCGATTGCGGATTTATGGGCAGTCTTGTGGCGTGGTCAAATTCAAGAGGATGTATTGGTTGTCGCTGGAGAACAGTTTTTTGATTTCAATATACAAGAGGTCCTCGACCAATTCCTCAAGAAGAGACAGATTTGGGTTGTTGGCGGACAAGTTGATCCGGATCAGATTCGCTTGCGCCGCAGTATGGCTAAAGTGAATGCCGAGGGTCGATTGACGGTCTTTAAAGAAAAGCCGCAACAGGTCTCTTCGAGCTTGACTGTGCATGCCATCTATTTTTTTACCAAGGATATGTTGCCGATGATCGGCGATTACTTAGAGGATGGTCAGCCCCCGGAGTGTCCTGGGTATTTTATTGAGTGGTTGTATACGCGAAAGCCCGTCCATGTCTATCAAATGAATGGAACGTCTTATTATTTTCAAACCATTGAGGAATATGCCGATATTCAGCTTCAATGCTTGCCTTAAGGCAAGCCCATTTGGCCGTCTTATATGACAAAAAGCGATTTGACTAGGTTTTGAGATTTTGTCATCTGTTTGTAAGGTTTTTTGAGTAATTTCTAATATTTATCTAAAAATGTTATCGAATATTGGATGATATGCATAAGAAATATCGTCATTTTGAGATTAATCCGTCAAAAAATGGGCTTATTTGACGTTTAAACATCATTAATTTCTGAGCAAAACCCACAAAATCTATCCGATATATCCCAAATTTTATTGTGCAGATTTGCCAAAAGTCTGAAAGTTTTGCATATTCTATCTATATGTGTATTTGTGCTATGCCATTGGCCAGTATAGGAGGATAGACGAATGACATTTTGGCGCAAAACTTTAGCAGGTCTTTTGTCAAGTGTATTTGTATGGACGGCACTGCCTTATGTGGTGCACGGTGCTGAACCGTCCATGATTGAGGTCTCTGCATTACAAGAAAAAGAAGCAGAGCCACCGACACCATCTGCGGTGGTACCAGATGAATATCAATATCAATATCAAAAACGAGAGCTGGCAGCCTTTGTCCATTTTGGGCCAAACACGTTTACAGGTGTGGAATGGGGCAATAAATACGGAAAAACGCCGGCGCGCGAATTGTTCCGCTTGCAGGAAGACTTCGATGCGATGACCTTGGTCAAAACGCTTAAGGATGCCGGTTTTAAGATGCTGATTATTACGGCAAAACACCACGATGGTTTTTGTCTATGGGCGAGTGAATATACCGACTACGATGTGAGCAATACGGATTATAAGGGCGGTCAAGGCGATATTCTAGCTGAGATTTCAGCGGCTTGTACGCATTACGATATGGACATGGGTTTATATTTATCGCCTTGGGATATTCACGAAAAGAGCTATGGCTATTTTGACGAGAATCATCGCCCCACAACCAAAGAAAAAGATGTATTAGATTACAACAAATATTATGATGATCAATTGATCGAAATTTTGTCCAATGACAAATATGGCAACAAAGGAAAATTTGTTGAAGTTTGGATGGATGGCGCCAAAGGTCACGGTGCCAATGCCCAAGATTACGATTTTATTCGTTGGTTTAATACCATCCAAAAATATGAAGGCAAGGCTGCTGGTCGGCCAGCTGATGCCATGCTGTTTGGGGCAGAGGCTTATACCACGGTTCGCTGGATTGGCAACGAACATGGTTTTGCTCACGAAAATACGTGGTCACTTTCGACGGTAGATAAAAAGAAGAATACCATCAACAGCAAGCGTGAGGGTGAGTATTTTAGAGGGATGCCCAATGGAAACCAATGGACGGTTCCAGAAGCTGATGCGCGCATTACCTCGGGTTGGTTTTGGGGTGAAAACAAGAAAACGCCCAAATCCTTGGCAGATTTGTCTGATATGTATTTTAGATCGGTTGGACACAATGCAACCCTCTTATTGAATGTGCCGCCAAATACCCAGGGCAAGGTGGATGATGCCATTCTTCAGCGAGTACGTGAATTTGGTGAGGCCGTTAAAAATACCTTTGCGATTAACCTGCTCAAAAAAGAAAATGTCACGGTAACCGCAAGTAACGTGCGTCAGATGGCGCGGAAATTCGGCCCGCAAAACACCCTGGATGGCAAAGATGAAACCTATTGGACGGTGGATCAGGGTCAGTCTTCTGGTACGTTGATTTTTAAATTACCGCAAGCAGAGCGTTTCGATGTGATTAGTATTGAAGAAGCCATTCGTTTTGGTCAACGCATTAACCATTATCGCGTAGAAGGTCGTGTCAACAATGGTGAATGGAAGCTGATTCAACAAGGGGAAACCATCGGTGCGAAGCGTCTGATTCGTCGGGCTATGGATCGGATTGATGAACTGAAAATTACCGTTTCGACACACGACAATTCCGAACCGATTTTGTCAGAAGTAGGTTTATACCGCAGTGCACAAGGTTTTGGTGTTCGTTCCTCTATGCCGGAGGGCATGGAGCTCATAAGCATTAAAGATGGCAAAAAATTTGTCTCGACAAAAGGTCGATGGACGCGAGAATCTGGGAGTCAGTTTATTGAAGGCAGCAGCGAATGGGCTAAACCCGGCGCGATTAAAACCTTAACCTTTGAAGGTACCAAGGCCTATATTTTAGGCACAAAAGATCCAAACCACGGTGAAATGTCCTTAACATTGGACAACAAACCTGTGGGGACAGTGAATACCCAGGGCAAATCTCGGGCACTTGGTCAAATTCTATATGAAACACCGGATTTAGAACCCGGTCAACATACACTTGCCATTAAAGTTGAATCTCGAGCTGTCGGTATTGAGGCTGCATATGTCCTCAACAATGGCGGCTTGGGTATGGTTGGGTTGGATCAGCGTGCTTATACCATGGGAGAAGATGAAACCCTCGTCTTGCCGTTGCGCCGCTTGGGCGGAACCAAAGGAGAGCTGAAATTTAATCTTGAACCTAATCCGGGATCGGCGATTCAAGAAGATTTTGTGACCGATGTACAGGAAATTGTTTTTGCAGATGGGGTGGCCACGGCGGAAGCCAGAGTGACAACTCAGCGCAATCCAAAGACGAACGTACCACTGAATTTTAGTATCGAATTGGTTCCAGTTACTAAAGGCGGTGTGGCTGGGATGATTAGCTCGGCACTCATAACCATTGAAGATATGGACAGCTATCGCCGCGAAGATCTTCAACAGCTATATGAGACATTGAGCCGTCTAGATGGTACAGATTATGTGTCTGGTTACGAAGCACTTCAGGCTGCTTTGGCAGAAGCGAAAACTTTGTTAGAACAGTCGGATACCAGTTCAGAAGCGATGGCAAAAATGGGGCGGAAACTCAGCCAATTGCATCAAGCGCTACAAGTGAGAACGGCTTACACAACAGAGGCGCCTTTTGT
>JAEZVR010000058.1 GCA_023420715.1 Bacillota bacterium
CGTCTCCGCGTGTTCAAGCGGAATTGGAGGCCAGATTTCATTTAAATGAACCTTTATTCAAACGTTTTGTCATTTATTTTGAAGGGTTCTTTAAGGGCGATCTCGGTATTTCTTTGAAAACAGGTCGCGAAGTTGCGACAACGATTAAAACTGGTTTTGCTGTGTCGGCAAAAATTGGTCTTATGGCTGCAGGTTTGGCTGTTGTCGTTGGCCTGACCTTGGGGATGATCGCTGCCTTAAATCGCAATAAATGGCCTGATCGCGTGATTATTTTCTTAACGACCTTTTTTGTTTCCGTGCCGAGCTTTATTTTGGCGACCTTCTTATTGCTGATTTTTACGGTCACCCTCAAGTGGATTAAGATTTTTGATATCAACAATCCAAACTATGTGTTGCCGGTTATTTCTTTGGCCTTGTATCCGATGTCTTACATTACGCGACTCACTAAATCGAGTATGCTCGATGTTTTGGGACAAGACTATATTCGTACTGCCCGTGCAAAAGGGGTGAGCTCATTTAAGGTCATTGCAAAGCATGCGCTTAAAAATGGCTTGTTGCCCATTATTACGTATCTTGGCCCCATGTTGGCATTCATTTTGACGGGATCCATGGTGGTTGAAAACGTGTTTGCAATCGGTGGTCTGGGTTCTGAATTTGTGATGTCCATTAATAATCGGGATTATTCACTCATTATGGGGATTACAATTTTCTTGGCGATTGTCATGATTATTCTAACCCTCGTTAGTGACTTGTTATATAAAGTGTTTGACCCCCGCATCACGTTTGATTGATGACACTGGACTTGAAAGGTTGATTAGAATGAACGAACAAAATCAAAAAACCTCTGCCATCAACCCAACGCCCGAAGTGGATCAGGTGGAGACCTTTGGCTACGATGATGAATTGCGCAACGTGTATGGCGATGTCGATTTGGAATTGAATGATTTGCCAGATCATGTTAAGCCGTTTAAAAAATCTGTTTTTTCTGCCCAAATTGATCTGAACAAGTTTGATCTTGTGGACGATGCAGAAAAGGAACAGATTGTTCAGATGCGTGAGTCTTCAACCTTCTTTAAAGATGGGATGAAGAAATTCCGCAAAAATAAATTGGCGATGGCCAGTGCAATTGTTTTAATTTTTATGACCATTTTAATTATCGTTGCACCGATGATCGTGCCTTATCACTATGCAGATATTATTAAAGTTGATGGTAAGCGTGATAAGACTGCGAAGAATCTGCCGCCGTTCACCTATTCTGAAATGGAGCAAGAAGCCATTGCCCGCGGAGAAAAGATTTTCCCTCACATTTTTGGTACAGATGAACAAAGCCGTGATTATTTTATTCGTGTGATCTACGGTACACGTGTTTCGCTCTTGGTTGGTCTGTTTGCCAGTATGATTGTTTTGGTGATCGGATTAATTTATGGCTCGATTTCGGGTTATCTCGGTGGAAAAGTCGATTTGGTGATGATGCGTATTGTGGATATCATTTACTCTCTGCCGGATCTGCTTTTAGTGATTTTGCTTTCTGTTGTGTTTGATCAGACCCTAAAAGGCAAAATTCAAGGAACAGCACTGGGTGCTTTAGGCCCGAATATGATTAGTATGTTCATCGTGTTTGCATTGCTCTATTGGGTCAGCATGGCTCGTTTGGTGCGTGGTCAGATTCTTTCTGTTAAGAAAAATGAATTTGTGCTAGCTGCTAAAAGTATGGGGGCTTCCAAAGGCCGAATTATTCGCAAACATATTTTGCCAAACTGTATGAGTGTCATCATCATTTCGACAGCATTGCAAGTGCCTTCTGCCATTTTCACCGAGTCTTATCTAAGCTTTTTAGGTTTAGGCGTTCAGGTTCCCATGCCCAGCTTGGGGTCCTTGGCCAATAGTGCACGCCAGGCGATTCAAAGCTATCCGTACAAGCTGGTGTTCCCGGCACTCTTTATTTGCTTAATTGTGTTATCTTTCAACCTGTTCGGGGATGGTTTGCGCGATGCATTCGATCCTAAGCTGAGGAAGTAATATGCCAGAAAGAATTTTAGAAGTAAAACATTTAAAAACATCCTTTTTTACTGATGCGGGTGAGGTGCATGCTGTCAACGATATCTCCTTTAATTTAGAAGCGGGGCGGGTGCTCGGTATTGTCGGAGAATCGGGTTCTGGTAAAAGCGTTAGTGCTTATTCAGTCATGCAGATTTTAACGAATCCGGGCCGTATCGTTGGTGGTAGCATCAACTTTAAGGGTCAGGATTTGGCCACTTTAAATGAGAAGCAGATGAGAAATATCCGTGGGGCGCGGATCAGTATTATTTTCCAAGATCCAAAGACCTCACTGAATCCAGTGTTTACCATAGGTCATCAAATTAGAGAATCCATTAAATTACACACTGAGCGCAAAGGTCACGCGGTCGATGAACGAGCCGTGGAACTGCTTGAACTGGTGGGTATCAATGAACCTAAAAAACGCTTGAAGCAATATCCGTTTGAAATGTCTGGCGGTATGCGTCAACGGGTGATGATCGCCATGGCATTGGCTTGTGAACCAGATATTTTAATTGCTGACGAGCCAACGACTGCGCTCGATGTGACCATCCAGGGTCAAATTTTAGAGCTCATCCAAAAGTTGCAAAAAGAATTTGGGATGGCAGTCATTATGATCACCCACGATTTGGGTGTGATCGCATCGATGTGCGACGAAATCATTGTGATGTATGCGGGTAGCATTTGTGAGCGAGGCAATGCAGATGATATTTTTTATCGACCTGCACATGAATACACCAAGGGGTTGATTCAATCGATTCCGACCATGGTTAAGGATGATGCCAAACTGATTCCCATTCCTGGATCTCCTGTGGATTTGCTCAATATGCCAAAGGGCTGTCCTTTTGGTGCTCGATGCAGTCAGACCATGCGGATTTGTTTGGAAGAAAAACCGCAGGAATTGTTGGTTGAACCCGGTCATGCGGCTGCATGTTGGCTCAATGTCAAACGGTTCATGGAAAAGACGAACGCCTAATCGTCAAACGGAGAGGATGAATTATGCACGACAAACATATGGAAGCGGCAGGTAATTCCCAGCCACTTGTTCAGATCGAGCATCTTAAACAATATTTCCCCATTAAAACTGGGACTTTTCAGACGACGCCCCTCAAAGCTGTCGATGATGTGAGTTTTTATATCAATAAAGGGGAGACCCTTGGATTAGTGGGTGAATCTGGTTGTGGTAAAACAACGGTTGGCCGTACCATGTTGTATTTAAATGCACCAACGGATGGCAAGATCTTCTTTAAAGGTGAAGAAGTTACCAAACATAATATCAACCATTTCCGTAAACAGATGCAAATGGTTTTTCAAGACCCTTATTCTTCACTCAATCCACGTATGACGGTCGCAGATATTGTGGGTGAACCTTTAGATGTTCATAAACTCTACAAATCAAAGGAAGAGCGCAAGGCGCGTATTCATGAATTGTTGAGTTTGGTCGGCTTGAATAGTGAACATGCAAACCGCTATGCCCACGAGTTCTCGGGAGGGCAACGTCAGCGCATCGGTATTGCGCGTGCTTTGGCTGTAAATCCTGAATTTATTATCTGTGATGAATCTGTTTCAGCATTGGATGTATCGATTCAGGCTCAGATTTTAAATATGTTTAAAGAATTGCAAGAACAGCTGAATTTGTCTTATCTGTTTATTGCCCACGATATCCTCGTTGTGAATTACATGAGTGACCGGGTTGCAGTTATGTATTTAGGTAAGATTATTGAATTGGCAGAAACCAATGATATTGTTCACAATGCCCTTCATCCATATACGCAATCCTTGTTGTCTGCGGTTCCCATTCCAGATCCGGAGACAGCGCGCAATAGCCAGCGGATCGTTTTGGAGGGTGATGTACCGAGTCCGATGAATTTGCCAAAGGGTTGCTCGTTTGCATCCAGATGTCCGAAATGTACGGCAAAATGCCTGGAGGAGCGACCGGAATTGGTCGATCGAGGCAATAACCATTTGGTGGCCTGCTGGCATTCATGATGAAAGTCTAAAATGTTAAAATTGCATTAACTTTTTCGCTTTATCTTGATAAAGCGAAAGAACTGTGTTAGACTTTGAATGCTCAATCGAGCGCTAAATATATCCGTTTATCAATCTGACGTTTGTTGGGTTGATCGGAAATAGAAAGATGAAAAAGTGGAGGAGAAAAGAATGAAGTTTAAACA
>JAEZVR010000148.1 GCA_023420715.1 Bacillota bacterium
TACTAACATCATATACACGACGCGTGCCGCTTAATCGGCGATATAAGAGTTCAGGGAGACGATGGATGTCGGATGTGCCAAAAATTAAATCGACAAAAGGATAGCTTTGTTTGATTTTGTCAACATGTGACTCAATTTGCATCATACAGCCGCATACACCGACGATGAGATTGGGCTGTTGTTTTTTGAATGTTTTGACGATGCCTAAATTTCCAAAAAAACGTTGATCCGCATTGCCACGCACACTACAAGTGTTAAAGAGGATGAGATCGGCTTTCTCCGGATCGGGTGTATTTTGATAGCCCATCTGTTGGAGAAGGGCTATCAGCTTTTCAGAATCATTGTCATTTTGTTGACAACCATAGGTATAAATATGGCAGAACACCTCATGTGTGTGTAAAGCGCGCACCGTTTGAATAAAATCTAATTGGCGCTGCAGATCTGCCGTTTGAACGTGTTTAATGGCCAAAATTACCTCCGATAATCGCAAGGATGAGATCGTCATTTGATTCCCTGCATTATCGATCTATTTTATCATAGCCACTCAATTCTGATGTTTATGATGTGACCATAAAAACCATGATGCAGATAAAGAAAGACCCAAAAGCATGATGAGGCTGATCCATGGATTCTTTTCCCCGGTCCGTGGAAGTGATGGCCGTTTGGGTTTTGTTGGTGCAGGTGGCGTTTGTGTCGGCGGTGGCAATTTAAAATTTAAAATATCGATCTGATCGACAGAGGGCTTGCCATTTGGATGAATACGAAATGGATAGCGTGTCGTATTTTTGGCATATCCTTTCGGTGGTTTTTCTTCTTCTAACCAATAATCACCAGGTGGCAGCTGAGTGAGTAGATGTCCCTCTTTTTGATCGATTTTGAAAGCCTTTATTCGGGTCGGTTTGTTTTGCGCTTGCCATAAGGCAAAAATGGCTCCATGAATTGGCTGTTTGGTTTGTGCATCTAATTTGCGCACAATAATCCGATTCGGTGTATTGCTCATTGAGGTCAGACAAAAGCCTGCTTCATCAATTTGATTTTCATCTAAGGCAAATACTTTGGATTCCTGATTTTTTTCATAGCCAGTTGGTGGTACTTGCTCTTCCCATGCATATGTCCCAGGCGGAAGATTTTCAACAAGGATTTCTCCCTTTTCGTCTGACGTTAAATGGCTATGGATTAACGTGCCGAGATTTTTTTGAAATTCCGGGTAAGCATCAGGATGGGTTAATTGGATCAGCCTTAGACCAAAAATGGCATTTGCCAATCCGCTTTGGGTTTTAGCATCTGTCTTTTTCAGTTTGGCTGAAAAAAACTGACGTTGATTCGAAATCTGGCAGATGATCTTTTTACCTTTATTAATTTCTACCGTTTGTGGTTCTTTGGGTATGTATGGTGCTGTGGGGATTTCCACGAGTTGATAGGTCCCTGGCTGCAAGTCTTTAATTTGTATGCGACCATTTTGATCGGTTCGTAGTTGTGTGCTCTCCCCTGTCTCTTTTGGTTGGTAAAATCCAGATGGTTGTTGCTGAAAAGCAATTTTTTCTTTGTCATGTTTTAAGAGTTCGAAGGCGATATGAGATAAGGGCTTTGACGTTTCGTCTGTCTTGATGATTTCAATTTCACCATTGGGATATTCAGGGGAGATCGTCGCTAAAACACTTTGTGTCAATGGCAGGCGATGAAAAACAACTTGACTTTGAAACCAGTTTTGATCGTCAGCTGTTTTTTCAAACCAATCCAATACATCTGGTGAATCGATTTGCGTTGCTTTAAATTGAATTTGAACTGGCTGAGGTGGTTCTTTTCCGAGCCAGCGCAATTCAACTATGCCTGGCTTTTTTCCGGATTTTGGCTGAATATCAATGTTTTGGGAATTGTTCAGGGCCTCCCATTGATCAAAATGGCCGCTTAATTGGATGTGACACCGATACTGACCAGATGCATCTAATGCCCATTCGGGTCGATTCAGCTGTCGTTGTTTGGGTATACAGTTCAAGTTTAATGTTTTGCACTGGATCCCATGTGCAATTGGATTTTGGGCGGCTTTTAATAGATATTGTGCAAAAGCGTTGACTTTTTCATCGCCGTCCAAGGTGCGTAATTTTGATAAATGAAAATCTCTGATGTTGGAGTCTTCTTGTTCTGGCATGCCTTTATTTTGGAAGCCTTCGGCCATCATGAATTGCCAAATGGCGATTTGTGTTGTTGCTTCTGCTACCTTGGCTGAAAGACCATACGTGTTTTGGGGAAACCCGAGTTTGGATATGGTATAGATGCCCCAAGCAAGCTTTGGATTGTTTCGCAATACTGTTTGCCAATCGCTCCGTTTAAAAGCTCTTTTGCCATCTCGACCAGAGGGAAAACCATTGTCTAAACAATAGACGACGTGTGCTTTCTTTTCGCCCACAATCCGACCACAGTCTAAATCGTCAAATGCGTGCCATTGTGATTGACTAGGGCGTAAAATTTCGATCAAATGACTAAGATCCGGCCCTTTTACAAATCGTTCTGTGGTTGATTTTGCATGGCTAACCTGAACGTTTAAGGCACTCAATAAGATACAGAGCGCAAAACAGACATTCAGGACAATGCGTTTAATGGATGGGTGTTGATTTTGCATAATAATACCTCCAGCAACAATGTAGCGATGTGTAGGCGCTCATTGGGCAGAGGTTTTGGGAAAAATTAGACAAGAATGTGCAATCTCTCGGCGCTCTAGAGATAGCCACCGTCAATACACAGGTTTTGACCTGTGATATATGCGGCATCTTCAGACAGCATAAACTGCACAACTTTGGCGACTTCATCTGGGTTGCCCATCCGACCGAGGGGGACGTTTTCCAAGAAAGCCGATGTTTCCAGATCGCTGTATGCGGCATTCATCCGTGTATCGATCAGACCAGGCAATAGGCAGTTCACCCGAATACCAGATGGCCCTAATTCATCAGCTAGCGCTTTGGTTAGTCCGATGAGTCCGGCTTTTACGGCAGAATAAGCCACTTCACAACTTGCTCCAACGGCTCCCCAAATAGAGCTGATGAATAGGATATTCCCATTTTTGTGGGCAAGCAGTTCAGGTAGAATCGCTTGACTGATAAAAAATGCTGATTCCAGATGTACCTGTTGGAGGTTTGACCAGATTTTGGGTGTGATTGATTGGATTATGCCACTGTGTGCTTGGCCAGCATTATGTACAAAGGCATTAATTTGATATTTTTCCCTTTGTAGGGTCTTGCAAAAGGCTTGAATCCCATCCTGTGACGAAAAATCTGCTTGGATGACGGTAATTTGTTTATGGTGTTTTTCAGCTAATTTTTTCGCCCAATCTAGGCATTTTTTATATTGCGCATTTGCCTGCAAAATGAGTTGGTCAAAATCGTCTAAGACGGCTTCGACAATCGCTCGACCGATATCACCTGATGCCCCTGTCAAACAAAGTGTTTTTGTCATCTTTTATCCTTATAAAATTGTTTTTTGAGCCGCTCGTATTCAATTTCACGACAGCGATCCGCCCAAACATCCTCAACGGGATGCAGGATTTTTTCAATTTCTTCTGCATCGATACCGCGGGCTTGAAAGGCCAGACCGAGCAAGGTGTCGGTCATCTTAGGATTTTTTGGTAAAAAGCTGCCGTGTGCATAGGTGCCAAAGACGTTCAGATGGCGGACGCCTTCTGTCTGATCTTTACCATTGTTACCATGCCCGTAGATCACAGCTGCGAGTGGACGAACCCCTTTTCCTAAATAAGTTCTTCCGGAATGGTTTTCAAAACCAAAGAGCAAATCATCTGTCAATGGCGGAAACATGGTGCCATTTTTTTGATCAGCCTGAAGATCTAACGTGTAGACGGTATCTTGAATCAAGCGATCAGATGCACCGATGGTTTCAAAATCGATGAGTCCCATCCCTCGAAGCCATTGACCATCGTGGGTTAAAAAACCTTTCCCGAGCAACTGGTAGCCGCCACAGATGCCTAAGAAAACTTTTCCTTGTTCAATGGCCTTGGCCAAAGGTTGTTGTTTTTTGGCAAACAGGTCTGCCATGAGTGTCGCTTGATCGGAATCTTGTCCACCGCCCATAAAAAAGAGATCGAAATCATCCGGGTTTAAGGGTTCACCTTGATGGATGGATTTGACCTGTAGCTTGCAATTGCGTAAAGCCAGACGATGAGAAAAGGCCAAGATATTTCCATAATCGCCATAAAGATTGAGGGTGTCGGGATATAGATGTGCCAGTCTAAGAAAATGTGTATTTTTATCCATTGTGCTATGCCTCCCATCGCCCATCGAAGTGTAAGGTGTCGGCCAATTGTTTTCTAAGGGATAACATGGCGGTATAGTTTGGCAAGAGATAGAGCGTTTGACCCGGCTGACAGGCTGCCAAAAATTCCAGGGTTAGACTTAAGGCGTCTTCTGCCATGGTCATCTGATTTGACATCGGAAAGGCATAAGCCAGACGCAAGGCCATATCTCCCCGTCTTATTCCACTGACTCCGATGGGTGCATCAGGCATCTGAATGGCCTCTAAATTGGCATCCCAAATCCAAGATACATCGACCCCATCAGCTGGATTATTGTTTAAGTAAAAGATGATACCCCCCTGGTCCGATTGTTGGGATACCCATTTCAGTGCTTGTTCAAATCCTGCTGGATTTTTAATTAGGGTGAAGCAGAGTTGTTTATCTGCAATTTGAATGCGCTCCATGCGCCCAAATTGAGGCTTGACGTTGGACAGGCTATCCACGAGATCAGTAAGCGACAGTTTGGGGTTTAAGTGATGGGCTGTCAAAAGCGCCGCTGACAGATTATAGGCATTGTACAAGCCTGGAATGGGATTGCGGATGGTTTGGGAGGTTTCTTCTGCCAATTGCCAACGGATTTGATCATTTGAAGATTGTTGAAAAAGCAGATGTGGCGACGGTCGCTTGAATGGGCAATTTGGGCAGTGGTAATCCCCTTGATGGCTGATCGATTGCCAGCGGTAATCTAAGGTCTTCTGGCAATGGGGACAACGGGCAATATCGGTTCTAGCGCCCTTCTTCTCTGCTTCTGTTTCATTGGCGATATCTGCCGCACCATAGAATGATGCTAAATGTTTTGGACAGTTTTGGGTAATATGGTAAATCCGTGGATCATCGGCACAACTAATGAGATGGGCCTGTGTTTCTTGAATTGCTGTTTCGATGAGCTGTTGGATGCGATCCACTTCCCCATAGCGATCGAGTTGATCACGAAAAATATTGGTTAAAAGAATATATTCGGGTTGCAAAGCCTGTGCACACCGTGGAAAGCTGGCTTCATCAACTTCTAAAATAACCCATTCGGCATCTTTGGCTTGCATTAAAGCCGTCATCAGCCCATTGACCATGTTTGCGCCAGACCGATTGGTATAGACTTTGTATCCCATATTTTGGATTAGCGTTGTTAAGGCTGCTGTTGTGGTGGTTTTGCCATTGGTACCGGTGACACAGATGATCCGATAGCGGGAAGCGAGGGTTGCAAAAGCACTTGGCGATATTTTTAATGCCCAGTATCCGGGTAAGGTTGAAGCCTGACGATGCAGCAGTCGCATCATACGCCGCAAAAGGCGGCCAATTCCAATCGCCAATTGATCTTTCATACGTTACTCCCCTTATTACTGGAGTAAGTATAACAAACTCTGTTATTGCAAATGAAAGTTACCAATTTGTTCATGTCTTTTTGGTATTATTTTTAAGATTTTGCGGAGGTGCATATGATACAGATCAATGAGCATTATTTAGCTTTAGAACCATCTTATTTATTCAGTACAATCAATCAAAAAGTTCAGGCTTTTTTAAAAGCTCATCCCGATCATCGCTTGATTCGCTTGGGTATCGGTGATGTCACCTTGCCCCTCCCTCACGCCTGTGTTTTGGCCCTCAAAAAAGCGGCCGATGAAATGGGAGATTCTGAATCATTCAGAGGTTATGGGCCAGAGCAAGGTTATGCTTTTTTGCGCGAAAAAATTGCGCAGACAGACTTTACAAACACGGTTTGTCAGATCATGCCAGACGATATTTTTATTAGTGATGGCGCTAAAAGTGACATGGGAAATATTCTCGATATTTTTGGCTCGGATTTAACCGTTGCTCTAGGCGATCCAGTATATCCCGTATATGTTGATACGAATATTATGGTTGGTCGTAAAAATCAGATCATTAAACTGCCTTGTAAGGCTGATCAAGATTATCAACCCTGCCCACCAAAGGAAAAAGTGGACTTGATTTATCTATGCTCGCCAAATAATCCGACTGGTTCATGCATGGATCATGAGCAATTGGCTAATTGGGTTTCTTATGCAAAACAAGTTGGAGCCATCATTTTGTTTGATGCGGCTTATGAGGCCTTCATCACTGAAGATTTACCGCATTCCATTTATGAAATTGAAGACGCGGATACGTGTGCAATCGAATTTAGAAGTTTTTCAAAAAAAGCTGGATTTACAGGATTGCGCTGTGGTTATACGGTCGTCCCGGAACGACTGCGCGTGCGTTCGGGTCAAACTGAGGTTTCATTAAAATCTTTATGGATGAGACGGCAAACCACGAAGTTTAATGGTGTTTCTTACGTGGTTCAGCGTGCTGCAGAAGCGATTTATACCCCTGAAGGGCAGCGTCAGTGTAAAAACCATGTTGATTACTATTTGCGCAATGCTCGAGTGCTCAAAGAAGGTTTATCAGCTCTTGGGTTTAAGGTTTCTGGCGGCACCAATGCGCCCTATGTATGGCTGGAAATTCCAGCGGGTTATGACAGCTGGTCTTTCTTCGATGCCTTGTTGGAAAAAACACAGATTGTTGCTACCCCGGGTTCTGGATTTGGTGCTTGTGGAGAGGGTCATATTCGTTTGAGTGCTTTTGGGCGATATGAAGACTGTCTTGAGGCGCTCGAGCGAATGAAGGTCCTAGCACCCTAATGATTGGACACTTGACTAAAAAAATCGCCATCCTGTGATGGCGATTTTTATTTGAATTCATTTGATTTGAGGTTGATACGGCAGGCCTGATCGTTTTGAACGAGGTCTTCAACACATTTGATAAATGATTTTTCCAACATGGATAGGCGGTAATTATGGCGCCGGATAACCCCTTCATGATAATGCAGGGCATCGCTTTCAAACGGGATTTGAATGAGCCCATCATTTTCCATACAGGTTGTACAGGACGGTGCACCCCACATAAACGCATGGGGCACATTGCGAATGAGGAAGAGCTGATTCGAGCGATCGTTGACGTAAATTTTTTCTTGTTTTACCAATTGGCCAGTGGATCCGCTAGAGTCATATTCCGGCAAGAAGAGATTAGCTGTGCGGTGCGCATGGACGATTTCGCGATAGTTGACCAAATCTTCGTGGACGAGTCGTTCTTTCGTCGCTAATGGGTCATTTTCAGATAAGGTAACGACGTAATCATATTCCCATATTTCGTTATAGTGAACCGAATGTTCCTTAAACAGGTTGAGATAGTAATTAAGTTCAGAATGATGAAAACGGACGATGGCCAGATTGATTTGTGCGCGAAGTAAGCTTTGAATCGATTGGGTGGAAACGGCTTCTTCAAATTGAATGTCGAGCGTTTGAGTTGGATCTGTTTGCTGCAAGATGCTGGCAAGTGCCTGACTGACATAGCCACTTCTTGGCACTTGAATATGCATGGTTTGCACGGCTTTTAAGTCTGGATGGAATTGCTTTTCGACATCAGCAATATGGCGCAGAACAGAACGCGCACAAATTAAAAACTCAGCCCCTTCAATGGTTGGCTTGACGCCCTGGGATGAACGTTCAAAAATGCGGATGCCGATGCTCTCTTCTAACTCGGACAAAGCACGGCTCAAATTGGGTTGTCCCATGAATAAATTATCTGCTGCTTTGCGGATGGAGCCAGCTTTTTCAATTTCTAGGGCATAGCGCCAATAGTTAATATGCGTATCCATAAACTAATTATACTCAGATTTTATGCGTTGACAAAAGGCTTCAAAAAGATAAAAAGTGTCTTCTGGCCCTGGACTGGCTTCGGGATGAAATTGATAGGTGCGGACGGGCTTGTCTTTAAAAATCAAGCCCTCAATGCTGCCATCTGTCACATGCTCAAAGCCAATTTCAACAGCAAAATCTGCTTTGGATAAATCCGCTTTAATGACAACATAGCCATGATTTTGAGAGGTCGTATAGAGCTTTTGAGTCTTGCAGTCTCTGACTGCATGATTCCCACCACGATGACCAAAATGCATTTTTTCGGTATCCAGTCCAACGGCTAAAGCCACCATTTGATGTCCCAAGCAAATGGCCATCATGGGAATATCCGCTTCAATGAAACGGCGAATTTCGCGAATTTGATCTGGACAATCTTTGGGATCTCCTGGCCCATTCGATAGCAAGATGCCATCACAGTTGTCTGCTTGAATATCTTCTAATTTAGCAGTCGGCGGATAGAGCGTAATGTTGGCTCCTAAATTGGTCAGATCGCGAATCATGTTTTGTTTGGTGCCATAATCAATGACAGCGATATGCAATTGGTCTCCAATTCCAGAGCCTGTTTTTGGGAAAAACTGTTTTTCTTGGATGGCGACCAAGGGTACTTGTGGGGGCATTTGCCAATTGCGGATTTCACCTAAGACTTGGGCGATATCTTTAGGCGCGGTTGTGGTGATCATACCGCGCATGGTGCCTTTGGTGCGTAATTTGCGCGTTAAAGCTCTGGTATCAATACCGCTAATACCCGCAACACCTTCTTTTTTTAACCACGCTTCTAAGGTTAATTCTTGTCGATCGTCTGTCGGCATTTCATGGTGTGAATGGACGATGAGGGCGCTTAATGCAGGATGTGCCGCTTCCATATCTGCAGTCATGACGCCGTGGTTGCCCATTTCGGGGAACGTCATGACGACGCCTTGTGCGCCATAACTTGGGTCTGAAATGGCTTCGATATAACCGGCCATGCCAGTGGTAAAGACGAGTTCGCAAATGGTGGTTTTTGAAGAACCGAAGGATTCTCCTTCATAAATCGTCCCATCTTCTAAGATTAAATATGCAGTCATTTGATACCTCTCTACTCGTCTGCTGGATTCATCTGCTCTGCTGTGGGCAAAAGCGATTGGACAAAAGCATCCGGATCAAAGTCTACTAAATCATCCAGGCCTTCCCCCAGACCTGCAAAAGTGATGGGTAGGTTTGTTTCTTGACAAACCGCCACAGCAACCCCACCTTTGGCATTACCATCCAACTTGGATAAGCATACTTGGTCCACCTTGGCGACTTCTTGGAATGTTTTGGCTTGAAATACAGCATTTTGACCAGTTGTCGCATCAATCACAAGCAAGGTCGTGACCTGTGCTTCTGGGGCTTCTCGATCGATGATTCGACGGATTTTTGCCAATTCATCCATGAGATTTTTTTTGTTGTGTAAGCGGCCAGCAGTATCGATAATCAAGAGATCGACAGCTCTTGATTTTGCAGCAGATACCGCATCAAAAACAACCGCAGCTGGATCACCGCCGGCCTCATGGGCAATCATAGGTGACTGGGTGCGCTTGGCCCATTCCCCCAATTGTTCAATGGCCGCTGCGCGGAAGGTATCCGCCGCACAGAACAGAATCCGATGTCCTGCTTGGCTATATCGATGGGCTAACTTCCCGGCTGTTGTTGTTTTGCCCGTTCCATTTACGCCAACCATTAATAAAATATTGAGTTGACCACGCTGGATCTGAAATGTTTTTTTGGGGCCGAGAATTTGTAAGATATGCTGTCTTAAGAATTCTAAAATGGATTCAACTTGATCTGATTTTTGGCTTCGAATTTCTTGACGAAGTGCCGCCATCATCTCATCGACTGCAGCGACCCCCATATCGGTTTGCATGAGTAAAAGCTCAAGCTCATCTAGTTGATCCTCATTGAAGCGACCCAGAGAAAGATTAAGTTTTTTGATACCTTGAGATAAAAAATCTCGAGTTTTCGTAAGACCTTGTTTAAATTGAGCAAATAAACCCATATGAACCTTTCTAGTTTTTAGTCTGACAGCTGAAGACTTAAGACGGATGACACACCTCGTTCTGGCATGGTAATACCGTAGAGACGGTTTGCTGCTTCCATTGTACCCTTTCGATGGGTGATGACAATAAACTGAGACTTTTGGCTGTAATTTTCGATGTAATCTGCAAAACGGAAAATATTGCTATCGTCTAAAGCTGCTTCCACTTCATCCAAAATACAAAACGGTGTTGGTCTGAGTTTCAAGATGGCAAAGAGTAAAGCAATTGCTGTTAAACAGCGCTCCCCGCCCGATAACAACATCATATTTTGTAATTTTTTACCAGGTGGCGATACGCGAATTTCAACATCGGCTTGTAAAACATCGTCATGGTTTTCTAAGCTGATTTCACATTTTCCTCCCCCAAATAAGGCGGAGAAGGTTTGTTTGAAATTAAGGTTTATGATGGCCATATGATCTGCAAACTGGGTTCGCATGGCGGTGGTTAAATCGTTAATGACGGTATTTAAATCTGCAATAGAGCGGGTAATGTCTTCGCGCTGTGCGGCAATAAACTGGTGTCGTTCAAAAACGGTATCATATTCTTCAATCGCTTGAAGATTGACAGGTTCTAATTGACGAATCTCTTGTTTGAGTTGTTTAACCTGGTTTTTTGCCGTTGCATCGTTGAGTGACGGATCTTCAAAATCAGAAGCTGTCAGGGTGGTTAATTCATAGGTGTTCCACAAATATTCTCGATTTTCTCGCGTCTGATTCTGAAGCTGATCCAGACGATGATCTACTTGAATTAAGGCACGCTCAATACTGAGCCGCTGATCGGCCAAAGCACGCTCGGCTTGAAGTGCTTGTTTTAGGGTACGCTCGGCATCGGCGCGCGCACCTTCGCTTTTGCTGAGTGCTTCCTGCAGTTGGGCGAGTTCTTGCGCTGCTTGTGTGCGCATTTGGATTGCCCGTTGCTTTAGTTCAGCGGCTTTGGTCAATTGTTGTTGAATATCGGCTTGGTTGGCTTCATCCTGCAATAATTGATTCTTAGCTTCTTGTGCGGCTTTTTCAAACTGATCCCACAAGGTTTTTGCAGCTGCATACTGTTCTTGCGCCATCTGGGCGACGGCTTTTTTTTCATGATATTGGACATGCAGAGCCTGGATGTCGCGTTTTTCTTTTGACTGTTGATCGATCAACGTTAAAAGCGCTTTTTCTTCGGTTTTTAATTTTTCCTCGATCTCGATTGCCAGTTGATGCTGTTGATCAGAATCTCTAGCGATGGTTTGAATGCGCGCTTCAAGGTCTGTTACTTGGTCTTTCAGCTGATTTGTCCGTTGTTCTTGTTCTCGAATATCTTCTTGAGCTTTCTGATAAGCAATCTCCGATAAAAGGGCTTGTTGTTTGGCAAGTGTGAGTTCGTGTTCGGCTGATTCGACATCCGATTGATGCGCTAAAATCTGCTGTGTCAATGTCTGAATGTAAAACTGGTTATCCTGAATTTGTTGATCGAGTTGATCCAATTCTGTGGTTAGGCGCATCATCTGACGTTTTCGACCTAAAAGACCACTTTTTTTCCCTTGGAAAGACCCACCTGTCATGGCACCGCCAGGACTGATGATATCGCCGTCCAAAGTGATCAATCGATAGCGCTGTTGCATGGCTTTTGCCATTTCAGTGGCATGTTCAAGCTGATCGACAATGACAATGCGTCCTAAAAGTTGCTGAACAATCTGTTTAATTTCTGGCTGGTAGCGTACCAACTGATCTCCTGATCCTAAAAAACCTGGATATTGTTTAAGTTTTTTTAATTCGGTTGGATCTAGGGTTCGCCCCTGCATGGTATTGATCGGCAAGAAAGTTGCACGTCCCATCCGCTCCGATTTAAGCAAATGAATGAAATGTCGTGCTATTTGATCATCCGTCACAACAATATGTTGGATGGACGCACCTAAGGCAACTTCTATTGCCCGCTCGTATGTTTCGTCAGTTTCAATTAAATTGCCAATTGTACCAAGTATTT
>JAEZVR010000150.1 GCA_023420715.1 Bacillota bacterium
ATCTTCCAGATCGGCAACCCGATCTAAAAGGACGACTTTTAATTTTGCCACCGGATGATCAACCAGATAACCCATGGGAATGATCTTTAATTTCTCAAACAACGTCTCTCTAAGTTTGGCCAGAATCGAAAAAGCTGTTTGATGCGACAGCAGGGTGCTAAATCCCGTTAATACAAAATAGATGAGTAATGCACCCAGCGCCAAAAAGGCATATTTCAAAAGGACATCAAAGTCGACCGAAGCCCCTGAGGCCTTTTTGATCAGCCAACCGGCTGCATAAGCCCCAAAAAAATAAGCCGCAAAACCAAAGAGTTCACCTAAACAGGCAAACAAGATTGCAAAGCGCATGCGATTTTTATACGCTGGCGCAATTTTGAATAACGCCTGATTTAAGGCATGGATCTTTATTTTGGGCTGATTATTGTTACGGGCTAAATCAGCCGATATTCTCTCCAAAATTTCAGTCGGCACATCTAAGTTTAAACGCTCGATCTCCTTAAAAAGCTGGTCTTGCGATGACTGACTTTGACTAGATAATCCCATCCGCAAAGATTCTTTGTCATGATATTTCCCCATAAATCGCCTCCGACATTTCCCCTTCAAAGCTTGCGCTTAATCGTCCACCTTAGACGCCATGGCTTCAAACAAGCACATCATCATCTTTTCTAGTATCTCCCTATTTTTTATAAACTGATCTCTGGCAGCCAAAACATTCGATGCCAGGATACAGCCATTCATGAAATCTGCCACAACTTGGAAGGCATCCTGATCCGTCACCCATGCAGGCAAAGGACGCATCCAATTTTTAAAAGCTGCAAGGGTTTGATCCTGCAAAACGGTCATCAAGTCCTTTAAGTCAGGATTTCTGTTTTGCGCAATTAAAAACTCCACATAGAGCGGCATATAAGGATTGTCATCCACGATCTTTGAGACAAGTTCCCGTGCTAAAAATGCCTGTGGATTTTGTTGATGCACATCAGCCGCTGCATGCTGGCGCATCACATCATCTCTATAGGCGATCCCTTGCAGCATAATGTCTTTAAAGATATCGATCACACTGCCATAGTAGTGATAAACACCACCTTTGGATAAGGACGTACCCGCGATAATGTCTTCCATCGTGGTTTTTTCAAGTCCTTTTTCCAGAATGACTTTTGAAGCCGCATCCATAATTTCTTTTCTTCGTTTAGTTTCCGTCGCTCGATACATGGCACACATGAGACGCCTCCTGATCAAACCGACGACACCGTCGGTTTTGTGATGCATTTAGTATACACGAGTTAGTTTTAACTAACAAGCTTTCAATCCGGCATAAAAAAAGCTAGCCGAAGCTAGCTTTTTCATGCCGTCACTTGTATGTTGTGCTTTAACGCCGGCAGTTTAATCGTTTTCGATATGCCACAATTAAACACCCAGCAACGCCCAACAAGCAGATTCCCATCATCGAGCCCGTTTCACCTGTTCTCGGCAACTTGGGCGCAATATTTTTGCCCGTTGTGGGTATCGTTGACGCCTCTGTCGTAGCTGGTGTTGTCACTTGAGTCGTCGTGACTGTGGCTGTCGTTGGCGTTGTAGGCGTTGTACTTGTCGGTTCGGTGCCTGTTGTGGTGGTCGTGGTTACAGATGTTGTTGGTTCGCTTGAAGGTGTTGTTATTGTAGGTACAGTGGTTGTTGTACTTGTCGGTTCAGTGCCTGTTGTCGTAGTCGTAGTCGTGGTCGTGGTTGTCGGTTTGCTTTCTTCTTTTTCGTTCACCACATTAAAGCTTTGTTGTTCCAACGCTTCATTTTGAGGCGTAGCCACTTTAAATTCAATTTTTTCTGGATTGACTTTATAGCCCTGAGGAGCTCTTGTCTCTTTTAAATAGTAATCTCCAGGCAATAGGTAGATATTTTCTTCATCAGACGTTAAATAGCCCTTTTCCTTAATCTGCTGAATCGCAGTCTCAGCTTTAACCATTGCCGCCAATTGTTCATGCGTGACTTTTTTTCCCAGTTCTATCTGACCGTTTTGATCTGTCGTCAAACCTGTGCGCAAAAGTTTCGACACACCATTTTCCTCACGATAGAGCGAAAATTCTGCGCCAGAAAGTTTGACATTGTCATCCATCTTGTCCGTTTTGGTAAAGCTAACAGCCACAGGCAGCGGTCTATAGGTTAAGTAATAATGCTTGTCGAGCAGTAATTTCCCCTCATTTGAAATCGTGGCATTGTTGAAAAAGTTGCCTCTGTTTTGCTTATATTTTTCAATTAAAGGTTTTTCGGTATCGTTTGCAATGTCTGCAGGCATCGTATCGATGTCATCATCTACTTGCACATACCCTGGAATGAGAACTTGATCTAAATCCGCTCGACTAATACGCAATTTTTCAGTGAGAAGTGCATTTACATTTGGATCCGTATTTCGCTCATAAGATAAACCTAAATAAGCGGAAGCAGAAAAAGGTTCTGGCTCACCTTCGGGTCTGAGCAAAGCTGTTTTAATATCGTACACCTTGTCAAAAGGATTCATATCAAAAAAGCCACTCGATGTCTTTTCGGTTGCAAGTTCAGGCAAGTCAATCAAACGATGTGCTTTATTGCCATAGCCATTGCTTCCGAGATTGCGCTCGGGCAAATCTGTGACACTGTCTGAAATAGACTCGGCTTGGCGATAAGCAAAATCATCCACAAAGTGGAAATGCGTCGTAACAGCCGGATTGCTTTGTACCCGCCAACGGGCTGTACCCGCTACAAGCGGATTGCCGGAGCTTGATCCTTTCATGCCGCCACCCGCAAACAGACTAATCATGGGCACTTTGACTTCATCTGTACTAAACAGGAGGTATTGACGTTCTTTTAAGGGGTTAGGCCAACCAATGATCGGCTCTTCTGACTTAAACTGCACCAAATCGCCATTCCAATTGACAGTCATCTCTAAGCCTTGGGCTTTCTTGTCCGTCTGCAAGTCGCCGTTTGCATCTACAGAACTAACCAGTCTGCTTGCCCACCAAGAAAAATACAAGGTATTGTAGGTGCTTGGGTGACCCTTGAGCTCTGGAATAATGACCACGGCTACTTCTAATTTTGACCAGTCTTGACCAGGTACAAAACTAGCTGGTTTGGTGATCAGCTGACTGCCATCTTTGGCTGTAAATCGATAGCGGACAATGTAATAATCGGTCATGCCCAAACGATCTTTCGCCTCAACGGCTTTGATGTGATCATCTATATCCTGATCAGAAATGATTTCGGGAAATGGATTATCCACATGAATATCCCCAGGATAAGTATGGGGATACATATAATTACCTTCCAGAGGCTTGACTTTATCTTCTGCCAACACGCCTCGGTAAGCACCCAGCAAA
>JAEZVR010000153.1 GCA_023420715.1 Bacillota bacterium
CGGTATTTGTGTGATTACCGGTGGGCAGGGCATATATGACGAAAATCATGAATTGGCCACGTATTTGGGTATTCCCACAGACAAGGTGCATATTAAAAGTGCTGTTGTCGGTGGCGGCTTTGGCGGAAAAGAAGATATGAGTGTGCAACATCAGGCTGCTCTTTGCGCTTTTTTGCTGAAGAAGCCAGTCAAAGTATCTTTTACACGCCAAGAGAGTATTAATTATCATCCCAAAAGACATGCGATGGAAATTTATGCCAAGATTGGCTGTGATGAAAACGGTATTTTAACAGGCTTAAAAGCAAGACTGTTATCTGATACAGGTGCGTATGCTTCTTTGGGTGGACCAGTTTTGCAGCGGGCTTGTACGCACGCGGCAGGTCCGTATAATTATCAAAACGTCGATATCCGAGGCGATGCCTATTACACCAATAATCCCCCAGGCGGTGCTTTTAGAGGATTTGGGGTGACGCAATCGGTAGCGGCCATTGAACCCTTAATCAATTTACTGGCTGAAAAAGTCGGGATTAGTGGTTGGGAAATTCGCTATCGCAATGCCATTCGACCTGGACAGTCTTTGCCCAATGGACAGATTGCCGATGAGGGTACGGCAATGGTAGAAACTTTAGAGGCGGTTAAACCCTATTTTGATCAATACAGTCAAATGCCAAATCACTATGTTGGTATCGCTTCAGCCATGAAAAATGCTGGGATTGGCGTTGGTATCCCGGATCCAGGACGTTGTAATTTAACCGTGATTGATGGAAAAGTGCATTGTCAATCCTCTGCTGCTGCCATTGGCCAAGGCATTCAAACGGTTCAATTACAAATTGTTGGCGAGGTCTTAGGCCTTGGACGTGACCAGATTGTGGTCGAACATCCAGACAGTGAACGGACGCCAAATGCTGGCACGACCACGGCATCGCGGCAAACCGTTTTTACGGGTCAAGCGGCACGGTTGGCGGCATTGCAACTCAAGGCCGATTTGGATGCGGGCATGACATTGGGCGAATTAGAGGGAAAAACCTATGTGGGTGAATTTGATTTTAAAACCGATCCCATCGGTTCAGATAAGCCCAATCCGGTTAGCCATATTGCCTATGGTTATGCAACGCAGCTTTATGTGATCGATGAGGAAGGTAAAGTTGTACAAATTATTGCCGCCCATGATGTTGGTCGGGTCATTAATCCGATTGCAGCAGAAGGCCAAATAGAAGGCGGTGCGGCGATGGCCCTGGGCTATGGTTTAACAGAACGTTTCCCCTTAGAAAATGGTGTCCCCAAGGTCAAATTGGGTACTTTGGGCTTATTTAAAGCGCATCAAATGCCCCCGATTCATTCGATTATGATCGAAAAAAACAAAGATACCAATGCGGCTTTTGGCGCAAAAGGCTTGGGCGAAATTGTTTGTGTGGTTGGCGCGCCTGCATTGCAACATGCCTATTATCAAAAGGATGGTATTTTCCGGACCAAATTGCCGATGGAAGATACCTATTACAATAAATCCAAAAAAGTGAAGTAAGCGCTTGTGAGGTATAACGATGTCCACAAGGAACGATCGTGAAATCTTAAAACGTTATATACCCTTGGTTAAATTCTTAGGTGATGTCTTGGGTCGTCATTACGAAATTGTATTGCATGACTATACCAACCCGAAAAATTCGGTCATTGCGATTGAAAACGGTTACCTAAGCGGAAGACGTGTGGGCTCTCCGATGACAGATGTCGCCTTAAAACAAACCATTGGTCAATATAAGATGTTCCCAGCCGAAGAAGCCACGAATGATTTATTAAGCGGCTATTATGCATCGAGCGACACGGGACGTATTATGAAGGCCTCGACCTATACGATTCGCAATGATGATGGACAGGTCATTGGTTCCCTTTGCATCAATATGACGGTAGAACCCTTTGATCAAATCTATCAAATTTTGGAGATGATGGGTGGGGCACCGCTGAGAATGGGTAACGACTGTATGTTGGGTGAATTTTTATCCGATAGTACTGAACGCACCGCTCAGCAGTTGATGAGTCGCATTCTGTCGATGTTAAAACCTGTTGAAGTCATGACCACAAAGGAGAAACATGCCACGATAAAACGCTTCTTTGATGAAGGTCTTTTTCAGATTAAGGGCACCGTTAACCAAGTGGCCAATGTTTTGAAACTCAGTCCGGCTACGGTCTACCGACATGTAGCCAATTTAAAGAAATCAGTTCAATCGGACTCGGACAAATCAGAAGAGTTCTAATAGAAAGGTGTAGGTATGGAAGAAAAATTTCTATTGACAGACATTAAGAAGGCTGATCCCAGTCAAAATGAACGTGCCTTTTTGGATGCAAAGACCTTAGAGCGCGTTTGGGCATTTCATCGTAGCTTTCCCGCTTATAATGAAACGCCGTTGGCTAAATTGGATCAGTTGGCAAAATCCTTAGGTCTGGCAAATGTATGGGTAAAAGATGAATCTTACCGTTTTGGTTTAAATGCGTTTAAGGTTCTCGGTGGTAGTTATGCGATGGGCGTCTACCTGGCACATCGCTTAGGGATCGATCCGAGCGAGATTTCGTATGAAAAATTAGTTTCACCAGAAGCAAAAGCAAAATTAGGTGAACTTACCTTTGTGACTGCAACAGATGGGAATCATGGACGTGGCGTCGCTTGGACAGCACGTGAATTAGGGCATCGCTCTGTTGTCTATATGCCAGAGGGCAGTTCGGAGGAGCGTCTTGCCAATATTCGTGCAGAAGGTGCCGAAGCATCCATCACCGATATGAATTATGACGATGCGGTTCGTCTGGCCAATCAAATGGGTGAAGAAAAGGGCTGGATCATGGTCCAAGATACGGCTTGGGAAGGTTATGAAGAAATTCCAGCTAATATCATGCAGGGATATGCAACCTTGGCCTTTGAAGCCACCAAGCAATTGGGCGATGAAGTACCGACCCATGTGTTCTTGCAAGCTGGTGTCGGGTCCATGGCAGGCGGTGTCGCAGGTTTCTTGGGCAATTATTATGGGGATAAAAAGCCTACCATTGTGGTTGTTGAGCCCAATAAAGCAGATTGTATTTATCGCACGGCAGAAGCCAAGGATGATCAACTGCATTTCGTCACAGGCAAAATGGATACCATTATGGCAGGGCTGGCCTGTGGTGAACCCAATATGATTGGTTGGAAGGTTTTGACAGAAACGGCAGATTTTGCGATTTCTTGTCCAGATTTTGTGGCAGCTCAAGGCATGCGCATTTTGGGTAATCCAATTGGTGATGATGTCCGGGTGATTTCCGGTGAATCTGGAGCGGTGACAACAGGTATTGTGGCAGCTTTGATGACCCGCGAGGACTTAAAAGACATGCGTGATCAATTGGGCTTAAATCAGGATTCAAAAGTCCTTTGCATCAGTACAGAAGGGGATACGGATCGCGAACATTATCGTCGTGTTGTTTGGGATGGTCTTTATCCAAATATCTAAGCGAATCAATCGTTAAGGTTTAATAAGAAGGAGGCATATCATGTTAGAAAAACATCAAGAATCAACGGTTATTGATCTTTGCCAAAAACTGATCCAAGCGCAAAGCTATTCAGGTGAAGAAGGCAAGGTCTCTCAAACTTTGGTCGATTTTTATAAGGCCAACGGGTTTGATGATGTCATTGTAGATAAGTACGGCAATACAATTGGCTGTATTAAAGGTAAACGCAAAGGTCCTAAGATTTTATTTGATGGACATATGGACACTGTTCCTGTAAATGACCCAACAAAGTGGTCTTATGATCCCTTCGGTGCAGAAATTGTAGATGGGAAAATGTATGGCAGAGGCACTTCCGATATGAAATGTGCCATCGGTGCCATGGCTTGTGCCGCTTTAAATTACGCCACGAAGGTGGATCGTGATTTTGCTGGTGAAATTTATGTGGCAGGTGTGGTACACGAGGAATGTTTTGAAGGTGTGGCAGCCCGGTCGATTTCCGAAATTGTCAAGCCGGATTATGTCGTCATCGGTGAAGCATCTCGATTGAATTTAAAAATTGGTCAGCGTGGACGTGCCGAAATTAAGGTCGAAACCTTTGGTAAACCAGCCCACTCTGCAAATCCCGAAAAAGGCATTAATGCCGTCTATAAGATTTGCAAAGTGATTGAAGCCATTCGTGAATTAGAACCGACGCACCATCCTGTTTTGGGTGATGGTATTTTGGAATTAACAGATATTAAATCTGAACCCTATCCTGGTGCTTCTGTTGTTCCTGAATATTGCATGGCCACCTATGACAGACGTTTGTTGGTGGGCGAAACCAAAGAAAGTGTCCTCAAACCACTTCAAGATTTGTGCGACCGCTTGATGAAAGAAGATCCAGAGCTGAAAGTAAAGGTCTCCTATGCCGTTGGTGAAGAAAAATGCTTTACCGGAGAAACCATTCAGGGTGAGCGCTTCTTCCCAGGCTGGTTGTATAACGAAAATGATGATTTTGTCCAAGCCATCTACAAAGAAATGCAGGCGCTTGGGTTTAATCCCGAAATCACACAATATAATTTCTGCACCAATGGCAGTCATTATGCGGGTGAAGCAGGTATTAAGACCATTGGTCTTGGCCCCTCTCAAGAGAATTTGGCACATACCATTAATGAATATATCGAAATTGACCAATTGGTTAAGGTCACAGAAGCTTATGAAGCCATCATGCGCGCTTTGTTGAAATAAGTTCTTGCGCTGATAAGACAGATCTATTAGGAGAGAGACATATGAATAAGGAAATCATTAATTCAAAAAATGCACCGGCAGCAATTGGCCCTTATGTACAGGCTGTTAAAACAGATGGTTATTTGTTTGTTTCAGGTCAATTGGGTATTGATATGAAAACGGGTGAAATGCCTGAATCTGCAGTTGATCAAGCTCGTTGTTCAATGGCCAATTTAGGTGCGATTTTGGCAGAAGCCGGTTTAACACCTGCCCATGTTGTCAAAACAACCCTGTTTTTGACGGATATGAATGACTTTGCAGCAGTGAATGAAATCTATGGCGCCTTCTTTGATGGTCATAATCCGGCGCGTTCCTGTATTGCTGTTGCCGCTTTGCCAAAGGGTGCAAAAGTAGAATGTGAATGCATTGCTGTTGTTAAATAATCGCATTGGTTAGCTGTCACCTGGGTCCTGGGGCCCAGGTGAATAAATTGAGGAGATGCTGAGATGATATTACTCGGTCCTGGTGTTGTGTTTACCCGCGATCCTCAATGCCCCTTTATTGAAAACGGTGGGGTTTATATTGAGGATAATCTCATTCAGGCTGTTGATTCTTTTGATGTCTTAAAAGCAGAACATCCAGATGCAGAATGGGTAGATGCTCACGGTAAATGGATCATGCCAGCCTTTATTAATGCCCATCATCATATTTATTCTGCCTTTAGCCGAGGGCTTAATATTAAGGGGTATGATCCAAAAACGTTTATTGATATTTTGGATGGTTGGTGGTGGACGATTGACCGTCATTTGACAATTGAAGACAGTCGTCACAGTGCCATTGCGACTTATATTAGCTGCATCCAGAATGGGGTGACAACCATCTTTGATCACCATGCATCGTACGAAGAAGTTGATGGCAGTTTGGATGCGATTGCAGCAGAAGCCAAGCGCTTTGGTGTGCGTTCTTGTCTCTGTTTTGAAGTGACAGATCGCTATGGTGAAGAACCGATGAAAGCCGGTGTCCGAGAAAATCTCCGTTTTATTCAAACGGCAAAGACATCCCCAGATATGCTTGCGCCAATGTTTGGCTTGCATGCGGCCTTTACCTTGAATGATCAAACGTT
>JAEZVR010000006.1 GCA_023420715.1 Bacillota bacterium
CCGGTACATTTATGATTGCCGGCGCGGTTACGGGTGGTGATATTCTTGTTTCTGGCCTTATTCCTAAACATATGGAATCGCTGACCCAAAAAATGGTTGCCATGGGTATCGGTATAGATATTTTTGACGACACGATTCGGGTATATCGATCAATGGATCAAAAGCTTGAATCGACCAGTTTTAAAACCATGCCTTATCCGGGATTTCCGACAGATTTGCAACCTCAAGCGACGATTTTATTATGTGCAGCCCATGGTGTCAGTCGTATGCATGAAGCGGTTTGGGAAAATCGATTTCAGTATTTACAAGAACTTAAGCGCATGAATGCCGATATCAGTATTGTTGGACCGATGGCCATTGTTGAAGGCCCGCAGCACTTATCTGGGGCCCGTGTTCGCGCGAGAGATTTGCGCGGCGGTGCAGCGATGTGCCTTGCTGCGCTAATGGCAGAAGGCACCTCTGAAATTACAGATGTCAAAACCATTGAACGTGGTTATGAGCGATTTGTTGAAAAACTGTGTCGTTTGGGCGCCCATATTGAAGTGGTTGAACAGTCGGATTCATCTACTGAGGTATCAGCTTGCCAGATTTGATGTCAAAAGATTGGTTTGCACAGTCCTTATATAGTGGCAGTAGTGGCAATTCGTACGTGGTCCGTTCTGGATCGACAACCCTGTTAATCGACCTTGGTGTTACCCTCAAACGGATGGATCAGGCACTCCTCGGTGTCGGTATTGATCCACATTGCATTGATGCTCTATTGATTACGCATGAACACGCAGATCATATAAGAGGGGTTGGTCCTTTTTGCCGGAAATATGGCGTGCCTATTTATACGAGTCCCAAAACATGGGAAGCGATGAAACCCATGCTGGGCAACCTCAATCGACTGACCCATTGTCCGCTCAATGGTGTTGTTGACTTGGGCGATGTGCGCATTTATCCATTTTCAATTTCCCACGATGCCGTAGATCCTCTTGGGTATCGAATCGAGACAGAGCGGCGTCAGGTTGCCTTTTGTACAGATCTAGGTGTGATGACTTCGGCGGTCTTGGGTGAGCTGCAATCGGCTCATGTGGTTTATTTAGAAGCCAATTATGATGATCATTTACTTCAAGTGGGGCACTATCCTTGGGCTCTTAAACAACGGATTCGAAGCGCTCAGGGTCATTTATCGAATACAGATGCGGCAAAGGCGGCCAAAACGTTGTTTGAAGCGGGTGTCTCGCATGTGGTTTTATCTCATTTAAGTGCCCACAATAATTATCCGGAATTGGCAGCTTTAACCGTATCTCGGTACATCGGTGCACAAGGTATGGCTGTCACAGCTCAAGACTTGTATGTCGCGGAACGACATGCTCCTGGAAAGCGATATCACTTATGAAGATTACCCTTTTAACGGTTGGTAAAATCAAGGCCGGTTGGCTTTCTGAGGGAATTGATCAGTATTTAAGCTGGTTGGGACGATATGCTCAAGTAGAGGTGATCGAGGTTGCTGATGAAGCGGAACAGCTACCGCTGGCTGTTTTGCGAAAGAAAGAAGGGGAGCGTCTTTGCAAGCATTGGCCTGATAAGGGACAGATCATCGCCTTGGACTTGGGCGGCAAGCAAATGGATTCTGAGACCTTCTCTAGACAAGTACAGCATTGGCTAGAGATTGGCATGAGCGAATTGACCTTTATCATTGCAGGATCTTCAGGTTTTGATCCAAGCATACTACAGCGGTGTACAGGGCGCTTATGTTTGTCACCGATGACCTTTACGCATCAGATGACAAGGCTGATCTTGGCGGAACAACTGTATCGGGCGTTTAAAATTCATTTTAAAGAACCATATCACAAATAAAGCTGGGATGGGGTTGTGAAAGATCTTTTAAAATGAAGCTTGACGGGTATCTATTGCAATGCTAAAATTCATAAGCACGCCTTGACCTTTCAAGGCTCTTTTAAATTTGTAATTGACGAATCGGAGGGATACCATGGCTGCAAAAGCGGGCGCAAGAGAACGTATTATTTTAGCTTGTGAAGAGTGCAAACAACGCAATTATGTGACCAAAAAAAATAAGAACAACGATAAAGATCGTTTGGAAATTAAGAAATATTGCAAATTCTGCCGTAAGCATACGGTTCACAAAGAAACGAAGTAATGGTTGACCACATGATATTGCGAGGTTGAACATGTCAAAGCGTGTTACCGAAAAGAAAACGGATCAGCGTCAGGGGAAGAAAGCTTCAGGCAAAGGCAACGTTTTTCAGCGTATAGGACGTTTTTTTGCTGGCTTAGGCAAGGAACTCAAAAAAGTTACGTGGCCGGATCGGCTCAAGTTGAGACGGACATCAGCTGTTACCTTTGCCATTATTTTGACAGTCATTATACTCATTGCTGTTACTGATTTTGTCTTGCGTTCCCTATTGAATGTCGCTGGCTTCAATGATCAAAATCCAGCCCCGATTCAAAATAGACCTGTAGCGGAATCGACATCTTCGAGTTCGGCGAATGTGTCTGAACCATCTGTTTCTGTTGAATCACCTAGCGAGAGTGCCTCCGGAAATTAAATGGGTAGGATTGAGGAGAGTATCATGATTGAAGAAGCTTTAAATAATGATCATCAAGCCCTTCAAGACGAATCCGTTGTGACATCAACGGCATCTTCCGCGCCATCTGATGAGGTCGAGACCGAGGTGCGTATCGTTGATTATGATCGCGCAGTGGGCGGTGTGGATCCAGAAAGCGGTAAAGAACCGTCGTACAAAGGGCAAGATGCGTTTTGGTATGTGGTCTACACGTATTCTGGATATGAAAACAAAGTAAAATCTACTTTGGAGCAGGTCATTGAAAACCGTGGCATCCATGATTATATTCAGGATATTTTTATTCCGACCGATGATGTTGTCGAAATCAAGGACGGAAAGAAAAAAATCGTTCAGAAAAAATTATATCCTGGCTATGTGATGATCAAAATGGTTTTGACAGACGAAATTTGGTACATCGTCCGCAATACACGTGGGGTAACGGGTTTTGTCGGTCCAAATGGTAAGCCTGTGCCATTGTCTGATGAAGAACTTGCCATTATGGGGATGGAAAGCGATTGGGTTCCCGTGGTGGACTACGAAGTGGGTGATTCCGTTAAAATTATCCATGGCCCCTTGGAGAGCTTCATTGGAACGGTTGAACAAATTAGCATGGAGAAGAAAAAAGTACGGGTTAATGTTTCCATGTTTGGTCGTGAAACGCCCGTCGATCTGGAAATCACACAAGTTATTCGTATTTAAGTGTCATAATTCGCGAAGTGATTCGCTTAACGGATCGTTTTGCTGATTATAAATTAATTATTTTTGGGAGGTGGCTATTATGGCAAAAAAAGTAGCCGGATATGTGAAATTGCAAATTCCTGCCGGGCAAGCAACACCAGCACCAC
>JAEZVR010000036.1 GCA_023420715.1 Bacillota bacterium
GATTTTTACTCCCCCTTTTTCTGTAAACTCAGTTCAGGGGGATTTTATTGGCATAAAAAAAGAGGTGATTACCTCTTTTTGTTCGGTATACGACGATACCAAACTTGTCCACCGGACACCAATGTGGTTACGAAAGTTCTTATTTGAACTCGCAGTGTAATTTTATAGGGTAGTTATGCCTCGTTCATCAATTAAGACTGGTCGAGTTCGGACACCAAATAAGTGTTTATGGTCGTGAGATTCGGCAACAGAACTTGTATCATCAGGTGCATTCCAAAACTTAGTAAAATAACAGACGCAATAAAAATGGCCATGAGTCGATCAATATGGTGTTCGGTTTGTTGGTGAAAGGCGATAAAATCCGCAAACATGGCAGAGAACATGCCAGATAAGACCAAGAATAAAGAAAAACTTCCCGTCCCCATTGTGACCAAGGCGGCGACAAACAAAAAGAGTCCAAAATAAAACTGACCAGGCGCAATACAAAAGAGCACCTGTTTAAATGAAAGCTTGTTTCCGCCAATCCAACGCAGTGTCAATTTATAGATGAGCACTTTAAAAAGGGTAAAGCTTAAAAGAAAAAGCACCAGCATACAGATGGTTAAAAAAATCATCGCCTGCAGGGCGTAAATATGGTTTGGCCGTATGGTTGAGACCAAGAGCCAATTACTCAGATTATTTTGACCAAGCATGCGCAGGATCAAAAACACAAACATGATCACTTTAAATAGGATGAGACAAATGGGGCATCCAAAACGGCCTAAACGAATACGTCTAATCGCTTCTGTCGGTGCAATAAAAAAGAGACGAAGGTGATGAATTAAACGGTAAAACGTACCAGATTTTTCAGAAAAAACTTTGCTGGACTTTGGACTGAATGGCTGTTTCTTCTGATCTGAAGCGGTTGATTTGTTCTGTTCCGCTGTTTTTATAGAGGCGTCGGATAACGGTTTTGTGGAAGCGTCATCAAGCTGTTGATCAGATCCTGTTTCTAGCGGTATGACAACAGGCGGATCACAGGCCGTTTTTTCAGGTGCATCCGTTTGATGATGCGGTTGCTGACATCCGAGATCATCTCCTGGTGAGTGATCATAGCGACAATGGCAGGATTCACCTAATTTAAGTGTTTTACCACAATAAAAACAAAAGTTAGATTGCCCCATATCTGCTCCCACATCTTTTTTTACAGATTATCATAGATTGGATTCATTGCGAAAAAAAGAGGGGTCGAGTAAGATAACGGCAAATAGATTACGGGGGTGGACGGTGGTTATTGTCCTCGATCAAAAGATTGGTTCAACAGATTTAAATAAACTCATGCACCATTTGAGTTTGTGTCATGTGACACCTCATGTGATTACATGGCCTTTACATCAACTGGTTTGTTTAGTGGGAAATCTAGATCAGGTTGATGCACATGAGTTGATGCAGTTTCCGGGTGTTTCAAAGGTTGTTTTGAGTAAAACCAGCTATCAGTTGGCAAATCGAGCATTGATTCCAGATGGTTCACAATTCCAGATTGGGGATGTTCAGTTTGGCGGCGGAAATATTGTACATGTTGCTGGCCCCTGTGCTATCGAATCTGAAACACAAATTTTTGAAGTTGCCAAGACCGCTTCTCGGGCCGGCGCGCGGCTGCTTCGCGGAGGTGCATACAAGCCTAGAACATCACCTTATAGCTTTCAGGGATTAGGCTTAGACGGCCTTAAATGGCTTAAACAAGCGGCGATGGCACACAATATGCTGGCAGTTTCCGAAATTACAGCGATTCGTGATCTGGATGCCGCTCTGCCGTATATCGATATCGTACAAATCGGTGCCCGAAATGCACAAAATTTCAGATTGTTATCTGCCATTGGGGAAGTAAAGGTTCCTGTGTTGTTAAAACGGGGATTTGCCCAAAGTATTGATGAGTGGCTCGATTCAGCCGAATATATATTGGCGGCGGGTGAACACCGCGTGATCCTGTGTGAAAGAGGTATCCGCACTTTTGAAACCTCCACGCGTGCAACTTTGGATCTGTCTGCCATTCCAGTGCTTCAGGAAAAAACCCATTTGCCAGTTTTGGTGGATCCGTCGCATGCGGCTGGTCAGGCAAGATGGGTTCGTCCGCTTGCGTTAGCCGCTATAGCAGCTGGGGCAGATGGTCTGATGATCGAAGTCCATCCAAACCCGATAGCGGCCAAATCGGATGCAGATCAACAATTAACCCCTGCGGCGTATGAGAAGCTTATGGCCGAGGTAGAGGCGCTGGTTGGTGTTTTAAGATCCTAGATGCCGATGCGTTGGACCTACGGTCGGTTGATTTTATGCGCTAAAAATCCTGCGCCAAAGCCGTTATCGATATTCACAACACCCACACCGGTTGCACAGCTGTTGAGCATGGATAGTAAGGCTGCAAGTCCACCAAAGGCTGCACCGTAGCCGACACTCGTTGGCACGGCAATGACCGGACAGTCAACTAAACCGCCAACGACAGAAGCCAGGGCCCCTTCCATGCCAGCAACGACGATGACAACGGATGCCGACTCTAAGAGCGCTTGATGCGCCAATAAGCGATGCAAACCGGCGACACCGACATCATACAGACGCCGTACCGTATTCCCCAAAAACGCTGCGGTGAGGGCTGCTTCTTCAGCAATCGGAAGATCACTTGTGCCTGCACAAACCACAACAATATCCCCGCGTCCGCTGATCAGATGATTTTCCCCAATTTGCCCCAATTGGGCGGTTTCGTGATAGGTCCATTCGGGTAAGACCGTTTTTAAACCGCTTGCTTTTTCCGGATCCAGGCGGGTAATGAGCAATTGTTTTTGCCCAGCTTCATAAAGCGTACGGGCAATTTGCAGGATTTGATCGGCCGTCTTGCCTTCACCATATATGATTTCTGAGACATTTTGTCGCCATTTTCGAGATAAATCCACTTTTGCAAAGTTCAAATCAGCATAACTTGGCTGATTTAATTGATGGTAGGCTTCTTCTATTGAGCAGGTACCATTTTTGACTTCATCAAGCAAACGCTTTAATTGTTCGGACATATGCTGGGTTCCCTTAAAATCAAATCGACTGCGATCGCTGAAAACAGCGGTTGAAAAGCTTGTTGAATTTCTTTGCGATATTGCGCCAATTTTGGCCAATCTTCGGCGATCACCTGGATGAATGCAATTTCGCCTTTTAAACGGACCCTAAAATCTGCAAATCCGAGTTGAAACAAAAAAGATTCAGCTTGTTCAATGCAGGATAAGGCATGAGCCGTGATGGTCTGATGTGTTGGAATGCGTGTGGCAAGACAGGCATAGGCAGGTTTTTGCCACGTGGGCAATCCTGCTGCTTTGGAAGCTTGGCGAATTGCTGACTTGGATAAACCGCATAACCGAAGCGGAGAATAGACGCCGAGCTCTTGCAAGGCTTTCATGCCTGGGCGATCTGTTGCATCGTCGCTGGCATTTGTCCCATCTAACAGACAGGTAAAGCCGGCTTTCGTTGCAGCGTCAAAAATGGTTTTAAAAATGACCTGTTTGCAATAGTAACAACGATTGGCAGGATTTTGGATCACCGTGTCGTTGGCTAAGACATCCACGGGGAGGATGGTCAGTTTGACCTGCAATTTGCGGGCGATTTCGATGGCTTCTTGGCGTTCAAATTCGGGTTGAAAAGCTGAAGCGACATAGAATGCTTCGACACGACGGGCATGCTGTGTTGCCAAGTAAAGTAAATAGGCGGAATCGACGCCGCCAGAAAAGGCAATCGCAACATCGGGATGTTGTTCAAAAAAGTCTTCAATTGTAAGTATTTGTTGTGTCATGCCGTTATTATAGCGGTTTCGGATAAAAGGGGTGTTGATGATGACACATCAGCCAACTTCGTCTCGATCATACAGGGCGACAATAATGGGGTGATTTAAACCTAGTTTTTCAGCCCAACTTAGGCGAGTATCTTCAGAGGCACAAGGTTTAGGGCCCCAAGGTCGTGCTTCAGATACCTTTCCGATAGGTCTACATCCTTTTCCTTTGGTATTTGTAAAAGCGTCGCCCAAATCATCTCGTGCATCATTTGCAAGTTTAGTAAGTGTTGTAACAACTTCAGGATATTGATCATAGATATTGTTTGTTTCTCCAATATCTTGAGATAGATCATATAATTCACGAACGAGTATGTTTTTTGTTTTTTCAGCACTTTTATTTGTTCCATCATGATCAGATGCTGGCTTATCGGCATTAGGTCTGCGAGAAAGGTGTAGCTTCCATTGTTTATATCGAATGGCTTCTAAATTATCCCTGAAATAGTATAAAATGCTTTCGCGATTACTTTTGCCTATGCGCCCCAATAAAAGATCTAATTGGTCAACC
This sequence comes from Bacillota bacterium, assembly GCA_023420715.1. Classification (GTDB taxonomy): domain Bacteria; phylum Bacillota; class Clostridia; order Saccharofermentanales; family Fastidiosipilaceae; genus JAEZVR01. The sequence goes on from JAEZVR010000036.1 coordinate 4,350, forward strand.
CCATCAATTTTCCGATCTTTGGGTACAGCTCCTCCTGCTAGGCGTATTAAACTAGGGAAAAGATCTAAAGCAGAAATGATTTCTTTGCAGGTGCCTGGTTTGATGACTGTGGGCCAGTAAGCAATTAGTGGAACTCTGAGTCCTCCTTCAAAACAAGTGGCTTTTGTCCCTCTTAGCAAACCATTGCTGGGTCCATAATCATTGCGTGAACCATTATCTGAAGTAAAGAGTATCAGTGTATTTGTGGTTAATCCTTCTTGTTTTAGCACATCTAATATACTTTTACAGGAAGCATCAATAGCGCTAATACAGGCTCCGTAGTCTCCATTTCTTGAAGTTTTTAGATGTCTGGCGTGAGCATAAAGCGGTAAATGCACATGCATGTGTGCCAGATAAAGAAAAAATGGCTGCGTTTTACAATTTTTTATAAATTGGCAACTTTTTTCAGTATAGACATCCGTTAGGTTACTTTGATCAGGTTGAAATTGAGTGATAGATTCATTCTCAAAAAGCGGTAATAATGGCATCGTAGGTCTTTTGTTCATGGGAGCCATATCATTGCTGTATGGCAGACCATAATAATAATCAAAACCGTGTTTCGTTGGTAAAAATTCTGGTTGATCGCCACAATGCCATTTGCCTATGATTCCTGTTCGATAGCCAGCTTCCTTTAGACAACGAGGTAACGTGATTTCATCTGGTGATAATCCGATATCGTCACCCGGGAAAAGTACCCAATCGTCATTAAAAGTAGTAAACCCAATACGTGGGGGATAGCATCCTGTCATTAATGCACCTCTAGATGGAGAGCAAACAGGAGATCCCATATAAAAATCGGTGAACATTCGTCCGTTTTTTGCCATGTCATCTAAAACTGGCGTGTCATGTAAAGTTGAACCATAACATCCTAGATCACCATAACCTAGGTCATCACAGTTAATTAGAATGATATTTGGTCTCTTTTTCATGCTTCTGCCTCAACCAATATTTCCTTCAAATGATTCATTTCTTTAATAGACATAATATGTGCAAATATATTAGCATTTTACACAAAAAAATAAAAATAAATTGCAAAAAATTATATATTATGCATATATAAAAATAGAACACTTGCCAATATGAAGGAGGTCAAGGATGAAACGTTATTTAAAACTGGTTAGCTGCGTTGTGATGTCAAGTTGTCTGTTTTTGGGCTTGTTACCAGGTTGTGGGGCAAAGCAAAATACAGATGGTTCAATGAAAATGCGCGTTGGAACTCAACCTTCTGCTGTAGGTGTTCCTGTTCAATATGCATTAGATAATGGTTTTTTCAAAGAAGAAGGTCTTGAAGTCGATTTGCAACTCTTTCCCACGGGTGCTCCGATCAATGAGGCAATTGCTGCAAATAATATCGATTTGGCTGCCAATGGTTTAGCATCCGTTTTTACTTTGGCTAATGGACTTTGTGATTGGATTGGCGAGGGAAACTCTGCAGGTGGTATGGGCATTTAAGTCAGAAAAGACAGTCCTATCATAAAGCAAAAGGGAGAAGTTCCCGAAAAACCCAATATGTATGGATCTG
>JAEZVR010000086.1 GCA_023420715.1 Bacillota bacterium
ATATAATGAAGCGGCTTATATCCAAAATTGTATTCAATCACTGCTCAATCAAAATTATCCCAAATCCCATATGGAATGGATCTTTGTCGATGGCCAGTCGACAGACAATACACGTGCACTGATTGAACCCTTTCGCTTGTCTGAGCCAGAGCTTATTCGAGTTTTGGATAATCCGTATCGCACCGTCCCTTATGCGATGAATATTGGTATTCGCGCATCTCGGGGAAGATATATTATTCGTTTAGATGCGCATGCTGATTATCCATCAGATTATCTATCTGCCTGTGTCTACTATTTAGAAAAAACTGGTGCAGATAATGTTGGAGGGTTGGCCATCACAAAAAGCAGAGGTTTTGTAGGTGGTGCTATTGCACAAATGCTCTCCTCCAAATTTGGTGTCGGAAATGCGCAATTTCGTACGAATGGTCCATCTGGATATGTGGATACTGTACCTTTTGGCGCTTTTCGACGAGAGGTGTTTGAGCATTTAGGGGGATATGACGAACGCCTGACACGCAACCAAGACAATGAATTGAATTATCGCATTCGCAAAAATGGTGGACGTATCTATTTGGCGCGCGATATCCAGTGTTCGTATTATTGCCGAGATTCTTTGAGGGGTATTTTATCGATGGCATTTCAAAATGGCAAATGGAATATCATCACCATGAAATTATGTCCCGGTTCAATGGGGCTGCGGCATTTTATTCCTTTTTTGTTTGTCTTATCTATTTTAGGTTTTGGCTGCTTAACCTTTTTGCATCTTGCATTTGGTTATGTGCTGCTCGGAATCCTGCTCTTATATTTGATACTCGATCTGATTTTTGCCGCCAGAAGCGGACGGTTTTTTAAAGAACGCTGTTTTTTATGCCTTTTATATCCGTTATTTCATCTGACCTATGGGATTGGATCCATGCGCGGTCTGTTGGCTCTTTGTCAGAAAAGCTTTCGCTCATCTAGGAGGAAACATGACTGTTTTTGAAGCATTACAACACCGGAAAACCAAGTTGGCTGTGGTTGGTTTAGGCTATGTGGGCATGCCGATTGCCGTTGCTTTTGCCCAAAAAGGCATAGATGTCATTGGTTTTGATCTAAATGCCGCAAAAATTGCTGCCTATCGTTCAGGACAAGATCCTACTCAAGAAGTGGGAAATGATGTTATTGCCAAGACCAGTGTGGATTTCACCACTGATCCAGAACGTTTGTCTGAGGCAAGCTTTATTATTGTGGCGGTTCCTACGCCAGTGAATATGGATCATACGCCAGATTTAAATCCCGTGATTGGTGCTTCAGAGCTCATCGCACAACATTTAAAACCAGGAAGTATTGTGGTATATGAGTCGACGGTTTATCCTGGCTGCACAGAAGATGTCTGTTTGCCAATTCTGGAGAAAGGTTCTGGCTTGTGCTGTGGCAGAGATTTTAAGATCGGCTATAGCCCAGAAAGGATTAATCCAGGCGATCGGATTCATCGTTTAGAAAATATTCGAAAAATTGTTTCAGGGTCTGATGCAGAGGCATTGAGCGAGATTCAACAGATCTACAATATTGTCGTTGAAGTCGGCACCTATCCGGTATCTAATTTGCGGACAGCAGAGGCAATCAAAGTCGTCGAGAATAGTCAGCGGGACATCAATATCGCTTTTGTCAATGAATTGGCCATGGTTTTTGATCGCATGGATATTGACACACAAGAAGTTATCGATGGTATGAATACGAAGTGGAATGCGCTTGGCTTTAGACCTGGATTAGTGGGTGGGCATTGCATCGGCGTGGATCCGTACTATTTCACCTATCAAGCAGAGAAGCTTGGCTATCATAGCAGGATCATTATTAATGGGCGCATGGTTAATGACGACATGGGGCGGTTTGTGGCAGATGCCGCGATTAAAAAAATGATTGAAAGTGGTCAGGCACCGAAATCAAGCAAGGTGGTCATCTTCGGTTTGACATTCAAAGAAAACTGCCCGGATATTCGCAATAGCAAAGTAGCTGACATTATTGAGCGATTACGCGAATATGGCATAGAGCCCGCTGTTGTCGATCCTTGGGCGGACAAAGCAGAGGCAAGGCAGGAATATGGTATTGAGCTTTTTAACTTAGATGATATACAGGATGCCGATTGTATTTTGTTTACGGTTGCGCATGATTCTTTTAAACAGATCGCCCTTGCAGATTTACAGGCTCATTTTAAGGCGGTTTCGCCGAATCAGTTGGTCTTGATCGATGTAAAAGGCTTGTTTACTGTGTCGGACTTAAAAGCAAGCGGACTCAATTACTGGAGACTGTAATCATGCATCAAGTGACGCTCATTGGGCACTTTGGAAAAAAAGGTATTCACGTTGACGGTCAAACGGTCAAAACGCGGATGATTTTTGATGTATTATGCTCCCATTTGGGCGAACAACAAGTCAGAGTCGTCGATACACAAGGGCGTTTCAAGGCAGTCATATTGGCTGCTTTTTGGGCGCTTAAAGCCTTTTGTTCATCAAAACATATCATCATGATGCCAGCACATAATGGTCTTAAATTACTTGGACCCATTTTAAGCAGTCTTAAAAAATTTTTTAAGCAAAGAGGGTTGCATTATGTGGTCATTGGCGGCTGGCTGCCAGAAGTTTTACGTCAGAAGAAACATCTTTTAAAAGCCCTTAAGCGCTTTGATGGTATTTATGTAGAAACGCAGACCGCCAGTCGTGCGCTCATGGATTTAGGTTTGGATTCAGTCTATATTTTGCCCAATTTCAAAGCATTAAATCCGATATCAGAACAAGAGCTTCATCATACCCTTAAACCGCCTTATCGATTTTGTATTTTTTCGCGGGTAATGCCTCAAAAGGGCATTGCTGTTGCAGTAAACGCTATACAGGCTTTAAATCAAACAGCGAAAGAACCTTTGTACGAATTGGATATTTACGGTCCGGTGGATCCGAATCATACCACTTGGTTTTCTGATCTAAAACAATCCTTTACTGAAGAGATACACTACAAAGGGGTAGCACCTTACGATCAAACCGTGGCGATTTTATCTCATTATGATGGTTTATTGTTTCCGACTCAGTTTGCGACGGAAGGGATACCCGGAACCATATTAGATGCTTATGCGGCTGGATTACCTGTGATCAGCGCCAGATGGGAGAGTTTTTCTGATTTGATTATTGAAGGGGAAACAGGCTGGGGTTATGTGCTGGGTGATGAGGCTGGCTTGATGAATTGCTTAAAACGTCTTGTTGCGTCACCACAAGAATGGCAAGCCATGAAAGCCAATTGTCTGGCGGCGAGCAAAAACTATCAACCAGATAAAGCCGTTGAAAAATTAATGGCAAAAATAAAATAAGATGGCAATGCCATCTTATTTTTATTCGCCGAAATCGTCCCCATAAGCTAAAGCGTCAAACCGCTGCCTTTGTTTATGTTGTAATAAAAAATTACCGATTTTAGTGCGTTGGTCGATTAACGAAGAAATCGATGCATTGTGGTTCAGTGCATCAATAACCAAGGCGGTAAAGCGGGTAATATCCACATTGACAAACCATGGCGCCAATTCTAATTCTGGATCGTGATAATTGGCATTGGTACAGAAAATACGATCGAAAATACCCTCGTGAAAGGCTTGGTTCAACGCCTCAATTCCTTCGACAAAGATACCAAATGTAATGAGTGCAAAAATGCGTTTGGCTTTCATTGCTTTGAGTTTTCGGGCAGTTTCAATGAAGGTCCTGCCACTGAGGAGCATATCATCAATGATGAGAATATCTCGCCCTTCTGGTGATTCTCCTAAAAAATGATAGTCGATTGTTGGATTTTTCCCTTTAATGACTTGAGAAAAATCCCGTTGCCGGTAAAAAGTTCCCAGCGGTATACCCAAAATGGAAGAATAGAAGATGGCCCGTTTCATCCCAGTTTCATCGGAACTAACTGCCATGGCACAGTTATCGACGCCTTCATATTTAAGTTCTGGTACCACTTTAAATAAGGTTTTGATCATCTGATAAGTCACGGGCAAATCATCGATACTACGCCTTGGCAGGGCATTTTCAATACCGGCATCATGTGGATCAAAAGTAATAATACTGTCTACTCCGAGGGCATCGAGTTCTTTTAGCATATAGGCGCAGTCAAGGGATTCTCTGGTTTTGCGCACGCTGTGATGGCTTTCGTACATTAAAGGCATTAAAACATTGATGCGCTTGGCCTTGCCATTACAGGCTAAAATAATCCGAATCAAATCTTGAAAATGGTCATCAGGTCCCATCGGAACCTCTTCGTCAAACTGCCGGTAATAGACGGCATGGTTTAAAACATCGGTGACAATATAAATATCATGTCCCCGAACAGTATTACCAAGTGTAGCCTTGCCTTCTCCAGATGAAAAGCGAATACAATGCGTATCAATCACATAGGTATCTCGAATAAACCCTGGATGGGTAGAGAGCCATGCAGCATTTGCTTCCAAATACTCCAGCCGTCTTTGGTAAAGATGCTGATTAATTTGATCGACGAGATGGCGGCTGCCAGGCATGGCAATTAGACCGATTGGGCCTTCGGTTTCCATTAAGTTATTACCGTATTGATTATAGAGAAAATAATTTTTGTTAAATTGCTCGGTCATGGAACACCTCATGGTTTAACGTTCTAGAATATTTTGAATTTTGCCCGCTGATTCGATGAGGCGGGAAAGGGAGGCATCATGATTAACAGCATCAATAATTAAAGCGACAAATTTGGAAACATCCACATCAAAAAACCACGGTTTTTCCAAGAGCTCAGCAGGTCTGTAAATCAGATTCGTCCCAAACACCTTATCCAGATAGCCTTCTGCATAGGCTCGATCAAACTCGTCATAACCATCCGTAAACAAAGCAAAGGAGACAGCACAATAGACTTTTTTTGCGTGCATTTCCTTCATTTTCTTGGCAATATCGATCATCGATCCACCGCTGGAAATCATGTCATCGATGATGAGCACATGTTTGCCTTCACAGGATTTGCCTAAAAATTCGTGCGCCACAATCGGATTTTTGCCATTGACCACCTTTGTATAGTCTCGACGTTTATAAAAGGTGCCTAAAGGAGCGCCTAGAATACTGGCATAATACATCGCACGAGAAATGGCGCCTTCATCTGGACTAATGACAACCAAATCTTTCGTATCGCTATTGAGGGTGGGCAAACATGCTTTTAGAGATTTAATGATTTGATAATTCGTCGGAATATTTTCAAAACCGCTAATCGGAATGGCATTGGATACTCTTGGATCGTGTGCATCGAAGGTTAAGAAGTTGGCCACGCCCATGTTGTGTAATTCTTCCAACATAAAAGCACAATCCAAAGACTCACGTTCGTTGCGCTTGTGTTGACGGCTTTCGTATAAGAATGGCATGACGACGTTTAGGCGTCTAGCCTTGCCGCTACAAGCCAGAATAACGCGTTTGAGATCTTGGTATAGTTCATCTGGCGACATGGGTTTGCGCTTGCCAAATAATTGATAAGTTGCATTACGACTTAAAACATCTGCCAAAATAAAGATGTCGTGGCCACGAACCGTTTCTTGTAGAAAGGTATGCCCCTCACCATTTGGCAAACGGTGAAATGCCACCTCAACATCGTAGTTCTTGCGCAAAAATCCCGGTTTTGGCGCCATGGTGTGGTGATTGTTTTTTAAATATTTTAAGCGGCGCGTATAGAGCGCATCATTGACATTCTGGGCAAACACTTCATTTCCAGGCAACGATATAATCCCAACCGGACCGACTGGATCCATTAGATTATCGCCATATTGGTCGTAAATATAATAGTTGCTATTGCTATGATAATTCGTAATACTAGTCGAATCTATGGTCGATGAAACCTGATCTTCGTCAGACATGAATGACTCCTTAAGGGTTGTTGTTTGGGATAAACAACGGTAAGCTATCTGATCATAAACACCTGGACGATGGTGCATCAGATCCATGATTATATCTTCAACTTTTTTGCGTCTTTTGTCAAAGACGATATCTATTTTAGATGTAATCGATTTAAGAATAGGATATTAGGATTTATGAAAATTCGGTTCGAAAATGTCAGTTATAAAGGTTTGGCTGTTGCTTTGAATCAATGTCCCCAGGACGGCTTACCAGAAGTTGTTCTAGCCGGTCGGTCTAATGTTGGCAAATCGAGTTTAATCAATGGCTTATGTCAACGCAAACAGATTGCACGGGTCAGTTCAACACCTGGAAAAACACAATCTATCTTATATTTTTTAATCGATCAAATCTTTTATCTAACAGATTTACCAGGGTATGGTTATACCAAAACCTCCCAAGAAAAACGGACCGCTTTTTTCAAATTAGTCGATTCCTATTTGGAAAGTGATCGCCCCATCCAACTTGTCTTGCATCTTATCGATATTAGACATCAGCCATCAGAATCCGATTTGCGAATGACGCATTGGCTTCAAGAAAAAAAGATGCCTTTTATTTACGTTTTTACCAAAGCAGATAAATTAAGCAAAGCGCAAATCCGTCGTCAACTCTCGCAACTCAAATCCGCTTTGCCAGCTCTGACAATGGACAATTATGCGGTGATTAGCAATACAAAGCGCACGGGATATGATGCGTTAAAAAACTTAATCAGCCAAGCCATCGGTCTTCATATCAATGAGTCTGTCACTTCTTTTTAAAGATCAGAAATTGTCCGATAAATCTTATTTTTGTATTTGAATCGGCTAAATCATGACCACCTGCCCGTAGATAATCAGATGAGGGAGGTGGTTATGTTCTTACCAGAACCTAAATCACGGGTTACTTTTTTTGCTTGGATCTCGCCTTTTATAAGAGGTATCCTAAATCGACCACTCATGCTTGTGCTCGGCGTATCGATTGCCTGGATTTTATTTTATGAATATCGGTCTGGTGAATGGACTTTTAACCGCTCAACCATCCTACGGCGACTCTTGATCTTCTGCCTTTGTTTGATCATCCTGGGGTTGTTTGATTTTTGGCTGAATCGACTCACAATAAAGCCAAAATATGGCAAGGCAGCTTTAAAAAAGACAAATCTGTTCTTCATGCGGGTGAGCGGCTTTGTTTTGATGTGTACCGTCAGTCTACTGATGATTCAAATCCGTCTAAATACAAATGATCAACGATTGAATGTGCTCAAAACAGAAAATACGTGGATCGCCATGGTTGCCGAACCGAGTGGCCGCTGGTGGCAAGATCAATTCAATGTGACTTTAGAAGCTTTAAATCGGCATCAGATGGTTGTCCATATTCCGCGGCGCGGTAAATGCCTCTTGCGCGTTAAAGCCAGCGAGCAATATTCACCCGGTACCTGGCTTTTGCTTCGGGGCAAGATAAAATCCTTAGATGTATCGCGCAATCCAGGTGGTTTTTCGACCCGATCTTGGGGACTTGGACGCGGCATCCTAGCACAATTAGAGGCGGTAGACGTTTTACCAATTCAACCGTCGATATCCTTTTGGAAAAAACAGTATGCGCATGGCTTAAGATTGATTTATCAGCTGCGGCGCGCCTTATTGAAACGTTTAGTTTCGGTTAGAGATACGACCACAGGACGGTATTCGGCTGCTTTGCTTTTAAGCCAAACGAAATTATTGGATGAGGCAGAAACATCGGCTTTTTACCGTGCGGGATTAGGTCATTTGTTAGCAGTTTCCGGCACCCACGTTGGTGTGTTAATCGATATTTTTTCTCTGCTCTTATTGCATCTGCCGCTTTTCAAAAGAAAGTGGCTCTTGCGTTTTTTACCCATGGGGATCTGTATCCTCTGTCTATTTTGCATCGGACCGACACCAGCACTTTTAAGGGTATCCATCCAACGCATCATTGGGATTCACGCCAAATGGACGAAGCGCAATTATGACAATCTAAATTGCTTAACCGGTGCTGCTTTATGCACCATCTATCTTAGACCCCATGTCATCTTTTCCTTGGGATTTCAGTTATCCTACGCTTCTGCCTTTGCCATACAGTTGTCCAATCAGTGGCTGATGCGCCGTTTTAAGCAGGAACAAAATCCTACCAACTCATCAATATCTGCCACTAAAATCCTTAAATTTTGGAAACATCTTCAATCTGCCTTGCTGATTTCAACAAGTTGTTTTTGTGTGACAATCCCCTGGAATCTGGTACTTCAAGGCGGCGTTAATCCAGTCAGCATTTTGGGCAATCTGATTGCAGTTCCCGTTTCCGCCTTATGTCTGTCGCTGATCATCGTCGGCTTAATTGTTGCTCATCTACCTTATTTAGGCTTTTGTTTTCTGTGGGGCATTCGAATCGGTATTTGGCTATTGCGCCAAATTGCTTCTTTGTCAGGCTGGGGATTCATGTCATTCAATATATGGATGCAATGGTTTTGTCCGATCTTGTGTGGGTTGATCCTCATCTATTGGATCTGGAGAAAAAGTCACATCAACCTGTTTGTTTCCCTCATGTTGATCGTGTCATACTGGTTATCGGGGTTAGTTTTTTGCCAAACTTGCACATTGTATTTTCTGGACGTCGGCCAAGGCGATGCACTGTTCATACGTACACCTGGACTTCACCTGTTGATCGATACAGGGACCAAAGCGCAGTTTAAGCGCGTACTCTTGCCTGCTTTTCAGGCACTGAATATTAGCCAACTAGATGTTCTGATTTTGACGCATTTAGACGAAGATCATGTCGGTGGTGCGGCCCAGCTCATTCAAGCGGGATATGTGAAATGCTTAATTGCACCACCTTTTTCCTTGATTCGGGCTGTTCGTCCAGATTTGGCAAAAGCCATTATCGAACAGCAGATTGAACACAGGAGCTGGGTCAGTGGCAGTCAATCTATTTTTAAACAACAGCGTCAAGCAGTGGGGAAGATCGACATCTATCATCCATCAAGTTGGTCTGACGGCCGTAATGGAGATAGCTTGATGGGCGTCTTGCAATTTGGCACGTTCCGCCTAATGACCACGGGAGATATCAGCAATCAAGAAGAAGCTGCCGTCTTGTTCGATTCGCATTTATCAAAAGTTAGTGGGTTGAAAGTGGCACATCACGGCTCAAAACAAAGTAGTTCATTGGATTTTTTGGAAGCCATTCAGCCACAATGGGGTGTTGTTTCCTGTGGGCGCAACAATCATTACGGACATCCAGCACCAGAGACCATTGCACGTTTTAAAAAAGTTCACTGTGACCTCTATCGAACAGATGAATCTGGCTGCATTGTCGTTGAAATACCGCGGTTGATATGGGGCCTCAATTCAAATCGAAAACACAAGGTTGGCGCTTGGGGGAAATGGCAACAGGCAAATTGGTATAATAATTGAACATCAGAAAGGGAAGATCATGGCAAAAGCACCGGTCAATACATTTGAAAAGATCCTGGCGCCTATTCAAAAGGGTGAGATTGCACCGCTTTATGTGATCTGGGGAGAGGACCGTTGGCTATGTCATCAAGTGGTCGATGCCCTCAAAAAGCAGGTCCTCGCCGCTAATGCTGACGCCATCGACAGGGTTGTTTATCAGTACCAGAATAAAACTGCTACCATCGACTTTTCCGCTTTGGAGATGGCTGTTCAGACACCACCTTTTCTATCGCCAAAGCGTCTGATCATTGTCCACAATTCCGCCCTGTTTGGGAGTGGTGTCAGCGATGTAGCCAAGCATAAATTGATTGAACTAATCGCACGCATTCCAGATTTTTCCTGTCTGGTATTTTTGGAAGATAAATTCGATAAGCGGCAAAAAAAACTGGTTCAAGCCATTGAAGCAAAGGGGAAATTGTGCGCTTGTGATCATCTGCCAGCCGCTTTTTGGTTAAAACGTTTAACGACTATTTTTAAGCAAGAAGGTATTTCCATTACGCAACCAGCCTTGGAGTCATTAATTGCTAGATGCCAGGGTGATGGCTATGCGATTCAGGCAGAAACAGAAAAATGGATACATTATGCGCTTGGTATGGGATACACAAAACTGGATGAGTCTGCGATAGAAACCGTGGCCCGTCCAGATCTAAACGGAAAAATATATCAATTGATCCAAGCAATAAGTACAGGACAAGCCGATGAGGCGATATCACTTTTGAATAGCCTTTATTGTCAACGTGAACCCGCTTTAAAAATTCTCATTGCCATTGCGAATCATTTAAAACAGCTGATGGTTGCCAAAACCACTCAATCTGTTGATGTTTTAACCAAACGCATGGGTGTTTTTGATTTTGTGGCGCCACGTTTAATCCGCCAAAGTCAAGCCTTTTCTTTAGATGCTTTAAACCGTCTGCATCAGTCTTGTTTTGCATTGGATGTGGCCATTAAAAGTGGCGGCATCACTGAATGGCAAGCACTCGAAGAACTGGTGTTTGCCTGTTTGGAGACAGTCCATAACAAATCAGATTAGAAAAAGAGGGAAATCATGGATCGCATTCAAATGAAAACACCCCTAGTTGAAATGGACGGGGACGAAATGACCCGAATCATCTGGTCGGAAATCAAACAGAAGGTGATTAAGCCTTTTGTTGATTTAAAGACAGAATATTTTGATTTAGGCCTTGTCCATCGCGAAAAGACTCAAGATGCGGTGACGCTTGAGGCTGCTAAACGCACAGCCGAATTAGGTGTGGCTGTTAAATGCGCCACAATTACGCCGAATCAACAGCGCATGGAAGAGTATCAGTTAAGCCAGATGTGGAAAAGTCCAAATGGCACCATCCGAGCGTACTTGGACGGAACCGTTTTTCGCAAACCGATTATGGTAGATGGGATATCCCCCTTCGTTACAAGTTGGAAAAAACCCATTATTCTAGCCAGACATGCATATGGCGATGTCTATAAAAATGTTGAATATGCGGTTCAGGCTGGGGCGACCGCTTATTTATCTCTGATTTCATCTGATGGGCAGGAGACCCGTCTGCCAATTCATACCTTTGAAGGCGAGGGCATTGTACAGGGACTCCATAATACGAATGATTCGATTGACGCCTTTGCCCATGCGTGTTTTCAATATGCGCTTTCAGAAAAAATCGACCTTTGGTTTGCCACAAAAGATACCATTTCAAAAACATATGATCATCGATTTAAGGATCGTTTTCAGGCAATTTACGAAGCATCGTATCAAGCCGAATTTACCCGTAACGGTTTGACCTATTTTTATACCTTAATTGATGATGCTGTGGCTCGGGTCATGCGCTCAGAGGGCGGTTTTTTATGGGCCTGCAAAAACTATGATGGAGACGTGATGTCAGACATGATTGCAGCAGCAAATGGTAGTCTGGCGATGATGAGTTCTGTTTTGGTTTCACCCAAAGGTGTGTATGAATATGAAGCAGCACACGGGACTGTCACGCGTCATTATTACCGTTATTTAAAAGGTGAGTCACCATCAACGAATCCAATGGCAACCCTTTTTGCTTGGTCTGGCGCATTAGGAAAACGGGGAGAAATCGATGACTTGCCCCAATTGGTTCACTTTGCTAAATGTTTGGAGGATGCATCAATACAAACCATATCTGCTGGAAAGATGACTGGAGATTTGGCGCCACTTTTTTCCGGATCGGTTTCGGCCGTTTTATCGACATCAGCCTTTTTGGATGCCGTTGCAGATAAATTGCAGGAATTGTTAAAAAGCTCCCAAGAATCCACACACACATCGTGATAAAATAGATATCGTTTACGAAATTATTAGTTAGAGGTTGATCATGAGTTATTTTTCAGAATGGAATCAGAGCGTCGACTTAGCCAGTCAAAATCAGGATATGAACGATTTTATTCAAGATTATTACCGCATGGAGACGGACGCATATCGTCAAATCTTGGAAGGGTATCCAACAGAACAGTTTTCTGGTACCGCAAAAGCTTTGGCTGACCGTTTGGCTTTTGATGGCAATATGCCGATTTTTCTGGGTTTTTTAGAAGGCATCAATACCAGTCTAAAAACACCTCTCGTGTTGGATGAAATTGATGATGAAACGCCGATTCAGTTAGAAATTGATTTTGAAAAACTGTATTACAACATGCGGGATGCCAAGGCAAAGTGGTTGTATGAACTTGAGGCTTGGGCAAATGTTTTAAGTGAAGAAGAACGGACTAAGATTGCCAAACAATATAATACGGATCACATTGCGGTCCGTACAAAAGTTGGACGAAATGAAGCTTGTCCATGTGGCAGTGGCAAAAAATACAAAAAATGTTGTGGCAAAGAAGCTTAATCTAATGAATGGTGAATAAAATGAGAGCGATTACCGATATTAAATGCCTATTTTCTGAGCCGACAGCATACGATGGAAAATGTGTTGATGTGGTAGGCTGGGTCAAAACCAATCGAGACCAAAAGAGCTTTGGTTTTATTGCCTTAAATGATGGCAGTTGTTTTCAGAATCTGCAAATCGTTTATGCTCAAGAGCACTTGGCTAATTTTGATGAAGTGGCAAAATATGGTACAGGAACAGCTTTGCGCGTGTCTGGTCGTGTTCAACTAACCCCAGAAGCAAAACAACCATTGGAAATCCAAGCAGATGAGGTTATTTTGGAAGGCGCATGTCCACCGCATTATCCACTACAACCCAAGCGCCATACGCCAGAATACCTGCGCACCATTGCACATTTGAGGCCTCGAGCAAATCTCTATCATGCTGTATTCAAGGTTAGATCAAGACTGGCTTTTGCCATTCATCAATTTTTTCAATCGCGTGGCTTCACCTATGTTCACACGCCCATTCTTACGGCAAGTGATGCCGAAGGGGCAGGAGAGATGTTTTGTGTTACAACGCTAGATCTCAATCAGCCACCACGCAATGAAAATGGTTGTGTGGATCATGCTGAGGATTTTTTTGGCGCGAAAGCACATTTAACGGTCAGTGGACAATTAAATGCGGAGGCCTATGCCCAAGCCTTCCGAAAAGTGTATACGTTTGGCCCGACCTTTCGAGCAGAGCATTCGAATACAGCTCGCCACGCAGCAGAATTTTGGATGATCGAGCCAGAAGTTGCCTTTGCCGATTTAGAAGACGATATGCAATTGGCAGAAGACATGCTGAAGTATGTCATTCAGGATTGTCTGACACATTGTGAAACAGAATTATCATTTTTCAATCAATTTGTGGATAAAGGTTTGGTCGATCGATTGACGCGCTTAGTCGAGGCAGATTTTAAACGTGTGACCTACACAGAGGCAATCGAAATACTCGAAAAAGCAAATGAGCAGTTTGAATATCCCGTCTCATGGGGAATGGATATTCAAACCGAACATGAGCGTTATCTCACAGAAGTGGTTTTTAAAGGACCCATTTTTGTGACCAATTACCCCAAAGACATTAAAGCTTTTTATATGCGAGAAAATGAAGATGGTCGTACAGTTGCTGCAATGGACTGCCTAGTTCCAGGTGTTGGCGAGATTATTGGCGGCAGTCAGCGCGAAGAAAGACTGGATCGTCTGGAAGCGCGCATTCTAGAGCTGGGGATGGATCCTGCCGATTACAACTGGTTTTTGGATTTGCGACGCTATGGCACAACAAAGCATGCTGGTTTTGGTTTGGGCTTTGAACGTCT
>JAEZVR010000021.1 GCA_023420715.1 Bacillota bacterium
AGACCAAGCAAGCGGTAGCCAGCCCGAATAATTTTATCCAATCCCGATTCTCCCAAACCCAATTCTTCTAAAAAAAGCGCCTTTTCTTCCAAGGTTAACGTAGCGAGTTCAGATTCAATTTTGGCGCTCACAACAACCATTTGAGAACCCTCTTCTTGCGCGATCGCCTTCACAGCTTCCACATGGATGTTAGTCGGATGACCAATCTCGTCTTCTTTAATATTGGCCACATATAGTATCGGTTTAGCAGAGAGGAGGTTTAATTGGTTAAACCACTCAATCTCATCATCAGCAGGTTTTATGGTTCGGGCCGATGAACCATTTTCTAGATGAGCAAGAACAGATTCATAAAAAGCCGCTTCGCTCAAAAGCATTTTATCACCGCTTTTCGCTGCTTTTTTGGTTTTGTCAATGCGGCGTTGAACATGTTCGATATCCGAAAAAATGAGTTCTAAATTAATGGTTTCAATATCTCGCTGTGCATCTGTTTTTCCAGCCACATGAATCACATTTTCATCATCAAAACAGCGAACAACATGGACAACCGCATCCACTTCCCGAATATTTGCCAAAAATTGATTGCCTAAACCTTCGCCTTTGCTCGCGCCGGCAATCAACCCTGCAATATCAACAAATTCAATGATCGCAGGCGAGCGTTTTTTTGGATGATGCATCTCACAAAGAAAATCCAAACGTTCATCTGGTACAGCCACAATCCCAACATTGGGCTCAATCGTGCAATATGGATAATTTGCGCATTCAGCTCCAGCTTGCGTAATCGCATTGAATAAGGTGCTTTTACCGACATTGGGTAAACCAATAATGCCAAGTTTCATGAAACATTCTCCTTTTTAACTCTAGTAAGTATACTACTTCAATTCTGTAACGGAATAGGTGGCTGGCTATTTTTGTATTTTTTTGTTCAAAAAAACTCCCGTTTTGAGCGTTGCATATTGCTATCTTAAAGCCAATCCAATGGAGGAGGCATTATGATCAACCCGAGCATATCCCCTAACTTGCCCAAGGTTAAAACCTGCCAGATCAAACATCTCATCTACCAGAACCAGTCAGTGATTTGGACAGATCTATCTTTTGTACTGACAGCTGGCATTCAAATGATTGACTGGGTTGATTTGCCACAGGGCAGAGGGCGTCAATTACAACGAAAATTAAGATCTGCATTATTAGCCAGCCATGTCCATTTGCCCAAAAGACGTTTAAGCATACAATGTCAACTGAATACATTGCCGATCAAAAATCATTTAGATATTGCGCTGGCCCTCGGCATATTAGCCGTACAAGGACATCCTAAAGCCCAAGAGCAAATTAAAACGGGCATGCATTTTGGGCATCTCAATGTGGATGGTCGTATTTTACCAGTTGCTGGTATATTGCCACTTGTTCAATATGCCTTACAACACACAGATAAACGACTGTACCTTCCAGAAGATACAAAAGATATCATGTCGCTTCTACATTCTGAGCGTATTGTATATGTCAGACACTTGACAGATTTGATTGGGGATCATCAGCCAACCCGACCCGTGATCCTGGAGGAACAGACATTTACTAAACCGCTGGAATTCAGCCAAACATTTTTAGATTTGAATTTTCAAACGCGCGCCATCCGCGGTCTGGTGCTCGCTTGCGGGATACATCTACCCATCTGCCTATACGGTGCAAAAGGTACGGGGAAAACAACTTTAGGCAGGCTCGCGCAAACGCTCATGCCCAGCCTTCATCCAGCAGATTGGCTATTTAAAATTTATCATCTGTCCTTTTTAGCTTATGCCAAACAATCGGACAGCGATTTCATCGCCGAATACCATCCTCATACCTCCTGCTGTCGATGGGACCAATTAAATGCAATCGGCTGTTTAAATCTGGATCAAGGTCTGAAGTGGTTATCTCATGGATTCATGTGGATCGATGACGCCGAGCAAATAGATCTTAAAACGGCCAAAAAACTGGCCTCTATCGTCCGCGACCAAGCTGCGCCAACTGGGCTCATTGCCCTGGAAAGTTGCGCCTGTGGCAAGCGCTTTAATCCAAAGCTAGATTGTACCTGTAGCAAAAACGAATTAAAACGATATAACTTTTGGTTGGAGACAGCTCGATCTATCCAAGCAATATTTATCCACTTATCTGGGATGCATATCATCGATATGGCCGAGCGTCCGCTCGATGTTCAAGTATTAAAAAAGCGCGTCCAATATTTACACGACGCCCTCTATCCTGAAGGTCATCTTGCGCGAGAGGCTAAAGACGATCATCCAGATCTCCGTTCACAACAGATTTTATCTTGGACAGCTGCCGCTCAAGCAGATTTGAAGCGGTATCAAAACAAACACACCCTTAATTTAGAACGATATCTTCAGTTAATGAAACTCAGTCAAGGCATTGCCATCGATGATCATGCCCCAGCCGTTGAAACAGCTCATCTAGCAGAAGCCATCACTTTTTTATGAGGTTATGTCATGCAAATTAGACAACATGCTTTGATTGAAGCACTGATCTCAGCCAAAATATCGATCAATTGGCTGGTTTCAAACCGCCTTGTGTTTCAGAAAGTCGATTGGACAAGTCATTCATGTCTCCATGAGATTTTGGAAACATCTCAGCTTAAACAGGCCTTCCCAAATGCGATATCCCATCTAAAAGGGGTGTATCAACGTGTGCTTGATGCAGAAAAAAGCAGATTCCAGAAATGGATTCAGTCTGGCTATGACAGCGTCTATTTTTTTGATGCGGATTATCCGGAAGATTTATTTAGGGCGGTTGATCCACCACTTCGCTTATGGCTCATGGGTAACCGAAATGCGCTAAAGCATCCAAATAAGGTAACGATTATCGGAACGAGGGCGCCGTCACCTTATGGTGATATGGTTACCAGGCATGTTGCCCAAACATGGTCATTCGATCAAATTGCAATCGTGTCTGGATTGGCAAAAGGCATCGATGGTTTAGCGCATCAATATGCTCTGACACAAGGTGGGCTTTGTATCGCGATCATCGGCAATGGATTTAATGCCATCTATCCCAAATGTCATCAAAAATTGGCAAGTGAGATTGCCAGACAAGGCGCTATTCTCTCTGAATATCATCCCGACGAGCAACCCCTACCGTATCATTTTCCGCGTCGAAATCGACTTTTAAGCAGTCTGAGTAATGCGGTGGTTGTCATCGAATCTAAACAAAAAAGCGGAACCTCCATTACCGTTCAACATGCATTGCAACAAGGTGTGCCTGTTTTGGCAGTACCGGGAAACATCTACGCCCCCCAATCTAAGGGAACAAATTTACTCATTCAAGAGGGCGCGGATCCGCTATTAAGTCCGAGTGATCTCTATCCATATTTAAAAGAGCCGCCGTTGATCCAATCGAGGGCAACTCATTCTGATCAAAAAATCCTTGGCTCAAATGGATTAAATCAAGCGGCAATCCGTTGCATCCGCATCCTATTATCTGGCCCTTTAAGTTTAGATGAACTGAAGCATGTGATGAAATTACCAGATAAAATTTTTTATCCCCTGTTGACGGAACTCGAGTGCCTTGACTATATTAAGGTACAAAATCAAACCTGCTCTGTTGGGCATCGTTCACTCAATCTGATTGAATCATAGGGAGATACATGTCTAAAACATTAGTTATTGTGGAGTCGCCCGCAAAAGCCAAAACCATCGGTCGGTATTTGGGCGAAGATTATACCATTGCTGCCTCTGTGGGCCACATTCGTGATTTGCCTTCGGCCATCTTGGGCGTCGATATCCAAAATGATTTTAAGCCACGTTATATTACGATGAAAGGCAAAGAAAAAGTCGTTAAAGAACTAAAGCAGAAGGCAAAAGAAGTCGATCGCGTCATGATCGCCACGGACCCTGACCGCGAGGGGGAAGCCATTGCCTGGCATTTAGCAAAAATTTTAAAGATCGATCCGGCAACAGATTGTCGTGTGACCTTTAATGAAATTACAGCTCGTGCCGTGCAATCTGCGGTTGAACAGCCTCGATCCATTGATATGGATTTGGTGGATGCGCAACAAGCCCGCCGTGTTCTCGACCGACTGGTTGGCTATGAAATTAGCCCACTTTTGTGGAAAAAAGTTAAAAAAGGTCTATCTGCCGGTCGGGTACAATCTGTTGCAATGCGCATGATTGTCGAACGAGAAGAAGCCATAGAATCTTTTGTACCAGAAGAATACTGGGAAATTTCC
>JAEZVR010000054.1 GCA_023420715.1 Bacillota bacterium
GTTCTAAGGTCTGCGTTGGCAACCCGGTCATGAGATCCACACTCACATTGGGTCGGTTGAGACGTTCGACCTGTTTGAGTAATTGATGAACAGCTGCGACATCGTGCACACGATCGAGTTTTTGTAAAAGGTCATCAGATAAAGCCTGAACACCAATGCTAAAACGGTTAAAGCCGATATTTTCCAATGTTTTTAGACCATGAACGGGCAAAGTTCCCGGATTGATTTCAATGGTCACTTCCACATCCGCCGCCAACGGAAAAGCATCCCGGATGGTCACCATCAGCCGATCCAGCTGGGCCATATTTAATACGCTGGGCGTACCGCCTCCCAAATAAACCGTCTCCAACGGGAGATAGCGTGGATGCCACAAGCCAACATGGCGAATCTCCTGGCACAGTTTATCCACATAAGCTTGGTGAAGATGAGCTTGTCCAGCCACAGACACAAAATCGCAATAACCGCATTTTTGAACACAAAAGGGGATATGCAGGTAAAGGGCTGTTGGCGCTGTTTGAAAAAAATACTGATTCATAGCTTCGACGAAACGCCGTTACGGCCACTGTTATTCTGCAAAGCGTTTAACAACGACCGATAAAACCGCTGAAAACTCGCCGATGCATTGCGTTCAGGCACAAGATGGGGTGCAATTTGCTGTGCCCATTGATGTTTAAACTTGCCAATAACTGGATAGCCTTTTTCAATTAAAGCTTCAGCTCGATCCCCTAAAAGCACCGCGCACAAATGCTCCCACGTTCCGCACACACTGTCTTGGACATAATGCTTTAACTGCTCGAAGTCTGCCGTAGGATAGGCCGTTTGAATCGCTGCTCGATCCCCCAAAAGCCAGGCTTCCAGCTCCTCGATTGCCAAACCGAACACAACCGGCAAATCTCTCCCGCAAACCTGGGCGACATGCTGTAATTGCTCAAACAGCAGATTGGGATCATGATCATCTGCATCCATCACAACGATTAACAAATCAGGGCTGCCAAATTTTGTATGTAGTTGGCAATACGCACGCATTTTTGCAGGAAGTAAACCCAATAGAGATTGTTCTTTTAAATTTGGTTTGGCCAACCAATCGGCGGGCAATCGACCACAGCCTCTATGGCCGAACACACGATAATCCAGTGCGGCGGTGATTCGTTCTGCCACCGACTTTAATATCGCTTCTACAATAATTGCGCCAGATTTATCCTCAACGAGCGCCCGCACAAAAATGGTTGATCTAATCGACATCTAAATGCCCCGAATACCACAGTGAACCCATACCGACACCCTCATCGTACAAAGTCTGCACATCTGGCAAATCTGCACAATTATGACACTGGATGGGCGGCTGTATTTTTTTTGCAGCATCAGACCGCACAAATTGCCAAACCTCCTGAGGACACAATGGATCAATCAAATTCGTATTATGTGTGCTAAAACACAACTGTGCCCTTTCGGCATGTTGCAAACTATATTGACGCATTGCCAATCCTAAGGCATCTACCATTTCGTGAAACAAACCGATATCTGGATCTTCAAATAAGATTAAAGATCTCGGCTTGGGATCGTTCAACAATAGCAAGAGGACGAAAAGTTGACGCTCTCTTTGACTCAAACCACGGCTGATTTGGTGTTCACTCATGGCTTTAATCTTGGGCAGATAAGTGGCAATCTGGTCGAGCATCCGTTGATACGCCGCATAATCTTCACGCTTAAGCCATCTCAACACGGCCGTCAAATTGGCCGCATAACTATCTAAGTGATGGTGGACCTCTGCGTCCTCCGGTCTATCTGAATCATCTTTAACTGCCCAAGACGCTTGTCCGCTTTGCATTTCATGAAGGCGGCAATAATACCAGCCACGAACCATCTGACACAAAGCACTCAATTGCTCATAATGCTTAAACGCACCAATAAGCGACAAACAAGAACGATCCACCCGTGACAATGGCACCTGATTGATCTGGTCTGGTGACCAAAGTTCAGCCGTTTGATTGGCAAAACGAAGATACGGTCTCACGCCCTCATATCGCGGACAACCTTTGGGAAATTGGGTACGTACATAATCTAAGCCCAAAGACTTGATCCATTGGCGGGTACAACTGCGCCCTTCAACCGTTTCTTGTACAACATACGGACGACCATATTGATCGGTCGCAATTTCTAGCGTCCACGATAAAATTTCTGCAAAATCTGGATTTAGGACATGGGCACAAAAAAACATCGGCTTTGCATAGCCATGCGTTTTTAAGGCTGCAAAAGATCCTCTATTTTTAAGTGTCGCAGCCTCTCTAACTGAATATCGCACACAATCACTCAAAAAATCGATCGCTTCAAAAACACTGGTTTTACCCGTTGCATTGCGTCCAATAATCGCGGTTAAAGGCAAAATAGGACGTACATCAGGTTTCGGCTTCGAAGCGTCCGAAAAGTCCGTTGCCGACAGGTCTAAAGCCGTCTTTGATCGATCTGTAGACATCGATAAATCTTGCCGAGTTAAGCCCATCTGAATGGCGGTCAAAGCGGAAAAGCCACGAATTTCGATCCCTAGTAACACGCGTTCCTCCCCACCTGAGTCTACGGCTTTTGACTTTCTACAGGAGGTTCGGAAACAGTCTGTCCAGATTGATCTAAGATTACTTGTCCGCCCTCAATGCCTTTATTCAAACAACCAATCAAGACATAAGAAATGGTATGAATCCGTTTTTTGAGTTTTTCTAATCCCATAATATTGGAAAGATTATCTGTGCTATCGCCAACCGTGCCACGGACGTGTCCATCAAATTCATTAAAGGCAGGTCGTTTTGTTTCTCGACAATCTTCAGGATTTGGATAGTCATAATTTGCAGATTCCAAATACACGATGGGTAGGCCCTTTTCATCAAAAGGCACATAGTCACTATCCGTTAATGTAAATTCTCGATACAGGTAGCGGTTATCTGTATCCGGGGGATAAGCGACCTGCCCCATACCCTCGTTAAACAAGATGTCTGAATCGATATCGTCGGGCAAATTACTTTCGAAGATGACATCTGTTGTTTGATACAACTTACGGCGCATCTCATAAGAACTGGCCGCAGTCAGGGCATTCCGACCCGCATGCGCGTAGAGTTTATCGCCCCCATAGATTGATTCCACAACATAAACAGCATCTGTATTGCTTAAATCCGTTTGAGACATCTGATCTACGAATGCCTGCGCCCCTTTAAAATGATCATTCCCGGCCCCAAATGCCACTAAAATCACATCGAACCCCTGACGCTGATAACGCAAGCGCTCTGCGACCTCAAATAAAACGCCAATCCCAGAGGCATTGCCGGATAAGCCATTGTAAGTCGGATATTTTTCTTGATCTGCCTCTCCCAACGGGGTGTCGTAATGCGCACCAATAATAACTTGTTTTTGCACCCGCATCCGATCCTGTTGTTTTTTTTGACCAAAAACATCTGCCAGCGTTTGTTTATCTGGATCGACAAGCGGTTTGTCTGTCGTTGATTGCCAAAAACCATTGCCTGGTATTTTAACCACAATATTGGCACTCTCTTGTCCGCTCTCATCCGTAAAAGCCTGACGTTCCGGCTGGTATCCCATGGATTGGAATTGCTGAACGATAAAATCTGCCGCTTTTTTTTCGCCTTCCGTATAAGGCGATCTAAAAGCCACCTGACGTGCCAAATCTAAGGCAATGCGATAACCTGTCTCCCCGTTTAAAGTCGGTGCTTTTTGGGGTCGACCACAAGCTGACAAGAAAATAACGGAAGCCACAAGACTGCCAATTAGAGCGGCACTAAAACCTCGTCTGAGTCGACGCTTTCCAACCATGTTCCTTCTCCTTGGTGAAAACTGTTTTCATTGTAGCGGTTGTACCCGCAATCTTCAACGCCGAAAACAAGCCATAGATCCGGCCTTGCGCTAGAATAACCATTGAAGAA
>JAEZVR010000055.1 GCA_023420715.1 Bacillota bacterium
CATAAGCGCCGTTAAACTCACGACCAAATATCTGAAGTCGTGGCATGGCGATCAAGCTCAAAAAAATGGTGACACAAAAAGCCTGCCAATTATTTTTAACAAAGAAAAAAACCAAAATGAATACAAGTGCGAAGATCAGAATCAGATTCATTTTATCTCCTAATGATATTAAATAGATTCGTAAACATGAACATACTGTTTTGCACAACAATCCACGCCAAATGGCTGGACAGCCGCCTCAACAGAATCACTCAATTGATGGCGCAAAACAGGATCAAAACAAAGCGATTCCAAAGCTTGGAACAATTGTTCTTCGTTTCCCTGAGGGATAATAACAGCCGTTTTTCCATCCTCCAAAAGGTCGGATACCCCTGCCACCTCGGTACTTAAAATGGGCAAACCAGCTGCCATGGCTTCTAATAAGGCAATGGACATCCCTTCAACCTGAGATGTACATAAATACAAATCACTTTCTTTTAAGACACGAGGAATTTCATCCGTTATACCAGGTAAATGGACAACATCACCCACGTCAGCCTCTAAAATCTGAGCGGTGAGCGTTTGACGAAGCGGACCCTCACCATAGATGGTTAAAACCGGACACGATCGATGTTTTGCCAAACAAGCACGTTTTAATTGCGCCATGAGCCTGATCATTAAAGCGTGATTTTTAGCCGGATGCAGACGCCCAATACTAATGATCTGCTTAACCGATTCCGCTTGGGTGCGCTCTACATGATACCGTTCCAACAAAATGCCATTGGGTACGACTGTCAATTTGCCATTTAATTTCGGAATTTTCTGTAAAGCGGCATCAAACACATTCTGCGATACAGCAGGCAGTTTATCATAACACCAGTTAAAAATCGTACGATATAAGATCGGACGTCGAATATTTTCTAAATGCAGGGTTTGAACCATGGGAACGGAAAGCCCGATCGTGGCAATTGCCGTATGAAAAGAAACTTCTTCTAAATGCGCATGAATAACGTCTGGCGAAAATGCGCGAGTCCAAGCTCTCAACGTTCGCCAAGTCGAAACATAATTTTTATGCGGCACTTTATGCAGGCATCTCACCTGAACACCCTCTCGTTCCAGCAGTTGTTGCATCTCGCGTTCAATGAGATTGGTTGCATCATTTCGAGGTGAAATCAGTTGCTGATCATAAAAACGCCAAACCTCTAGCTCGTGTCCTTGTCGCCGCAAAGCAAGCGTCAATTGAAAAACCAATTGTTCTGCCCCTGCAGCTGTAAATTCGCCAATAACTTGAACAATTTTCATAAAGACCGCTCCTCAGGTTCTCCCGTTTTACAAGCAAGCGCTGGCAAATACAATGCTAAAATCGGGCCCCAAACCTGTTCATCAATATAAAAATCTTTTAAAAGATGACCATGTCTGTCTGACGCCTCTGGTAGGGTTAAATAATCACCAAAAAGCGAGGTTAACTGACCCTTGCAGTCCCAGGGCACCTTGACAGAATAGCCACAAAAGGATGCGTCCACAAAGGGTTCTAGGCCTGCGGATCGAATAAAAGAGGATGCATAATCACGATAACTGCTCGGGAAAGCAATCCATTCATGTGTCGTCTCATTGGCATGACGTGTCATGATACGATAACGTTCATCCAAGAGTTTTGCACGACTTTTTAGACTGATTAAGCTTAAAACCAAACGTTTCGCCCAATGACGTGGCACATAATCTCTTGCCTTGTAGCGCAACGCATAGGTCACTTTAAAATAATCTCGTTTTTGCTTTTTTCTGGCACGTGCATCATCTGGCAAAACGTCCAACGGAAAAAGATCAATAAAAACACCTTGTTGAAGTTTTGCTTGATCAGCTTTCACAGCTTCGACAAAACCCGTATTCAGGCAACGCACTTTTGCATGTGCAACGGTCACATCGTTATCTGGCTTTGCCCATTGTACTTCATATAACTGGGAATCTAATTCTGCCGAGAGTATGGTCAATAAACGATCAAAATCCTGGCGATAAACACCGATATCAATATCATCATCCCATGGAATGAATCCACCATGTCTCTGCTGCCCCAAAAGGGTGCCGAATAATAAGCAATAATTGACGGCATGGCGCCGGCAGATTCGATCGACTTCCACCAACAAATGAAGTTGAAGTGCTTGAACACATTTCAATTCATGACTGCCGGTTTTTAAATAAAACCCAGACCCTGTCATATCTCACCTCATCTTTAGACTAAAGGTTATTTTATCACAATCAAAAGACCACCTTGCCAGGTGGTCTTGGGATATGGGATCAATCTAACCTTAGTTTTCTGAGAGCTCAATTGGCTTACAAGGCTCAACACCCGCCGCAATTTGAATGCTAGAAACCAAAAAGATGACAACAAAGGCTAGGACGGCACCTGGCACAATTGCACTTAACCCCCATGGTTCTTTGAGGACGTATATCCAAACAGCAGACATAAGTGTCCCCGAAATCAACGCCAAGAAGCCTGCGAGTTTCGTGACTTTTTTAACAAAGAGACCACAAACAAATGCCGCAAAAGGACCAGCTGAACGCAGGGCAAAGGCAGACATCATCACAGCAATAATGTTAGAGCCACTGAGGGCAATCCCCATACCAACCAAACCCACAACGAGCATGCAGGCGCGAGAGACAAAAATTTCTTTTCGATCATCTCGTTGATTTTTACGAATATAAGGGACATAGATATCATTCACAAACATGGTCGCGGTGCCGATCATGTTACCTGATGCAGAAGAAATCGTTGCGGCAACAACACCAGATAAAACCAAACCCGTGATAATTGCCGGTGCAAAATTCAAGGCAGAGGCAGCAAGGGCATTAGGCTGTGACTTGGCAATGAAATTTGGGATGAACGTGTAGGCCGCCAAACCAATAATGGCTGGAATGAGCGCAAAGACCGCAGAAATAATGCCAGCTAAAATGGAACCGGATTTGGCTGCCTTCCCGTCTTTAGCGGCTGCATAAGTCTGCACCACTTCCTGTCCAGTTGGAAAGGTCATGCAATACATCGCAATATAGCCGATAATCGTCGGGATCCCAACCTTGGTCATACTGAGGAGATCAGCCGGTTTTTGATCAATCGTCATCTGCTTGGCTTGATCAAATAAATGTGCAAAACCACCAACCTGTGGACTATAGACAATGAACAACATCGCGACAAACATGCCCACCACAATGGTGAAGATATGTAGCATATTGGCAGAGGCAACCGAGACCAGACCACCGACCATGGTATAAATAATGACAACAAGGGTGGTAATGACAACGGCTTTCCAAAAATCAAAACCAGTCAAGGTATAGATAATGGACGCTGTCGCAATAATTTGGGCCCCTGTTGCCATAAAGAGGGCAATAATTTGTACAATCGCTGTAAAAATATGCGATTCTCTGCCAAATCGCTGGCTGATAATTTCTGGAACTGTATTGGCAGAAGCTCTTCTGAAATAGGATGCAACAAAAGAAACCAAGACAAAACCGATCCCACCTGCAATCACATACCAACTCGCAGATAGGCCATATTTAAAAACATTTTGTGCAATGCCATTCGTCGAGGCGCCCCCCGTATTTGCCGCAAACAGGGTGCCTGCCAAAGCAAGTACACCCAGAGATTTTCCGGCCATCAAAAAGTCTTCATTACTCTGTGTCGCCACCTTGCGTTTTTTGCGAGCCGATGATACCAGCCCAATGGCAACCGTCAAAATCATATAGCATAAAATAATGATTAAAACGACCAATGATTTTTGATCCATGTCATTTTCTCCTTTATGGGCACAAGTTAGGTGCCAAATGAATCAAGGCGAACGTCAAAAGACATTCGCCTTCTGCTTAACGTTTTTGAAAACGCAAGACACGTCCTGCTTTTTGCGGCGTTGATTGACCGTTGTCGATCAAAATCTTACCGTTTACCATGGCGTAATCGATACCCTTTGCATACTGTTTTGGTTCGGTATAAGTCCCGACGTCTCGAACTTCCTGTGGATCGATCACCAAAATATCTGCAGCCAAGCCATCTTTAATATAACCTCGATCCGTCAAACCGAGCATATCTGCTGGCTTACCAGTCATCTTACGAATGGCTGTTTCGATCGGGAATAATTTTTCTTCTCTGGTATATTTACCAAGCACACGGGCAAATGCACCATAGAGACGTGGGTGGGGTTGTGCGCCAATAATACCATCCGTACACACATTTTGTTCTGGGCGACTCATAAAGAGTTTGACATGTTCTTCTGTACCATAGAAATCCACCAAACCCACAATATTTTCTTCGTCACGAATCAAATCAAAAATGGCATCCAAGGGTTCTTTTCCAGTCGCTTCACCAAGTTCAACCAGATTCATACCAACATATTTTTCCGATTCTGGATTTTTAACAAAGGTGATAAAGATACCTTCTAAACCTGCAAAATCAACAAAATTATCCCAACCCTCAATACCATTCCAAATGTCGTCTTTCATTTTTTGACGCAAAGCTGGATCATTTAGACGCTCAAGCAGTTTTTCTGTACCACCATCATGCGCCCAAGGCGGCAAAATAACGGACATCATGGTCGATCCGGCGACATAAGGATATTGATCGAAAGAAACAATCAATCCTTCTTCTTTAGCCTGATCTAATTTTTCTAAGACCTTAGGGACCTTATCCCAATTTTTCTTACCACAGCATTTAAAATGAGAAAAATGAATGCGGCAGCCAGATTCGCGGCCAATGGTCATGATTTCATCCATCGAGGGGAGGATGGCATCTGCTTCAGAGCGTTGATGCGTCACAAAAATACCACCATTTTTAGCGAGCACCTTACCCAAAGAAATAAATTCATCGATATCTGCATAGACGCAAGGTGGATAAATCATGCCTGTGCTCATCCCAAAGGCACCAGCATCAAAGGCTTTTTGCAATTCTTCATCCATCTTTTTCTGCTCTTCTGCTGTGGGTTTGCGATTCTCAAGACCCATCGCAACCATTCTCAAATTCCCGTGAGGAGCAAGATAGACACAGTTTGGTCCAAGATCCAGCGTATCAATATGATCGAGGTATTCCTGAACGGTTTTCCAATTCCATTCGAATTCCCATTTACCTTCCAGACCAGCCATGGCCTTTTTCCAGGGTGCTAAGGTCTCATCATTGACTGGCGCAGGACCCATGCCGTCTTGAGCCAATACCTCTGTGGTAATCCCCTGAAAAATCTTGGGTAACAAAGCTGGTTCGACATTCAACATAATAGATGAATGGGAATGGGTATCGATAAATCCAGGTGTGACATACTTATCTGTTGCGTCAATAACACGCTTGGCTTCTGGTTCACCATCCACTAAACGAATGAGATCACCTTCAACAGCCACATTTCGCCGATAGGGTTTTTCGCCCGTACCATCCACAATCAAACCATTTTTGATCAATAAATCATACATATTACTCAACCTCCACCAACACTTCTCGTGTGGATCGCCTTATCCAATGATAAAAGCGGATTTATACTCTGAGTTTAGGTTATATCATTGATAATTTATTGTCAAAATTTTTTTAAATTTTGTCTGATATTTGGGATTATATATCAGATTATCTAGGCAAACTATACAAATCTTAAGATTTTAGGCGGAATAAATCGATAATTTTTTATCAATTTATTTATTTTTTTCTGAATAAAACAAGGTCCCTCGACAAAAACAAAAAAACGTAGGTTACCCTACGTTTCATTTATGTTGGAGGCACCACCCAGATTTGAACTGGGGAATAAAGGTTTTGCAGACCTCTGCCTTACCACTTGGCTATGGTGCCAAAGAATGGAGCGGGATACGAGATTCGAACTCGCGACTTTCACCTTGGCAAGGTGACACTCTACCACTGAGTTAATCCCGC
>JAEZVR010000069.1 GCA_023420715.1 Bacillota bacterium
GTATTAGCAACGGTTTCCCGTTGTTATTCCCCTGTATAAGGCAGGTTGCTCACGTGTTACTCACCCTTCCGCCACTAAGCTATTAAATGATTTGACCGAAGTCTCTTCTTCTAATGCTCCGTTCGACTTGCATGTGTTAGGCACGCCGCCAGCGTTCATCCTGAGCCAGGATCAAACTCTCAAATCTTTTCTTTGAGAGCTCTTTTGCTCTTTACTTATTTTCTTACTCAACTGAATTGCTTCAGTCCGCTTGTTTGTGCATTCACTGTTCAATTTTCAAGGTCCAGCACCTCGTCTCGCAAGGCGCTTGACTATCTTACTCTCTTGCTTCTTCTTATGTCAACTCTTTTTTATCTATACTTTTCACCCTTCCGGGCGTTTAGCGGCTCCGCCACCGCTCTCCCCTTTTCCGCTATAGATCATGTCTTCTGCTCACGCCTCTTGTATAATGTTTTTAACATTTTGGAGGTGACCTATGGATTTTTCTCGCATTCAGACTGAACTTGGGCTACAGCTTTTAGGTGAATGGCTCATCCCAAAACCCGATTTTCAATCTGCCTGGCCAGCAATTGCCTGCGATCAGTTCACCGCGGAACCATCCTATTGGAACAACTTCTTCAAGACAGTCTCTCAGAAACCTTCGACCGCCCATCTCATTTTTCCTGAAGCCTATCTTGAGCAGGATGATGCAGATACGAAATCCGCGCGCATCCATACCATACAAGAAACCATGTCAAACTACATGAATCAGAATATTTTTGATACTTATACAAATGGTCTGTGGCTAACCAAAAGAACGACCAGTGAGAACCAAATCCGTTATGGGATTGTCACCTGTGTCGATTTAGAAGCCTATGACTATGCAGATCATGCCAAAACGCCCATCAGAGCTTCTGAACAAACCGTCATCGAACGGATTCCCCCTCGCCTATCGGTGCGACAAAATGCTTCGCTGGAGCTCAGTCACATTATTTTACTCCTGGATGATCAAACGCCCATCCTAGACCATTTTGTTCAAGATTGGCTGGCAGAACCACTGCCTCAATGTCATCATCCAGTCTTTAGCGCCAAACTATATCAAGATAGTGGATCTGTAGAAACCTATTTTTTACCTGTCGAATCCTTAACTGTCAGTAAATTCATTGAGCGCTTATTTGCCTATCAATCAGCTGCTGCAGACGGACTCATTTTTGCAGTCGGTGATGGCAATCATTCTTTGGCAACCGCTAAAACACATTGGGAAAATCTAAAAAAACAGGGTATCCGTTCTGATCACCCAGCGCGATATGCCATGGTGGAGATTCTATCGATTTACGATGACGCACTCCCCTTTGAACCCATACATCAAGTGATCTTCGACATTGACGAACAAGCCTTCGAAGCCTTTGCACATCAATATTTTGCTGGAGAATTACAGATTAAGACGATGGACCACACCGCCCTACAAACAATCGAAACAGATATGCCCACACCACACCATCGCACCATTCAGCTCCCTGTCATCACCCCTAGTGGAAACAAACAGTGGTTGCTTAATTGTCCACCGAACACGTTGACCATCTCCCATGTTCGTGGGTGTATCGATGCCTATATAAACCAAATGAAACGACGCACGGATTACATTCACGGCGAAGAAAACATCAAACAAATTACCAATCAAGGTCCGCACTACGGTTTTTTATTTCCAAAACTGGATCGCCAAAGTCTCTTTCAAGAAGTCATTCAAAAAGGAAAAATGCCCCGCAAAACGTTTTCTCTCGGACACGATAAAGATAAACGGTTTTATGTTGAATGTCGTGCCATTCGCTGATCCGATCAATGATGTATGTGGCGTTTTAACCGCTGATAGACGGCATCGACAGCCTGCTGATCCAGTGTGTCTTCAAGTGACGCTCGAAGGCGCTGATAATAATGTGTGCCTAGGTCGAAAATGGCCTGACGATTTTCGGGGATGGCTTTGACTAAAATGACATCAAAGGCTTCTAGGATCGCATAAACAATTGACACATCACCACTCGCATAATGCGCCAGTTGATGAAAGGCGCGATACAAAGTCGATTTGATGGCCGGACGATAATATTGGATAACCACACCCTCAACTTGACACGTCAACCGTTTGGCCGAGCACGAAGCGATCCGTGCAAGCACTTGACTCATTTTGCGAATACAGTCTATGGCCGTATTAGGATCATTAATGCCTGGAGATATCGCTCTTAAAGCAATTTCAATTAACTTGATAAGCCCGTGATGATAGTCGCTGTCCTTTGCTTTGCGATCCTGAATCGCAAACGCAGTTGCCAAATGTTCAAGCGATTTAAGATCACTTGTTGGCGCCTTAAAATAAACCGTTGCAATTGGGTCACCTTCGACCACATAATCCCCACAACAAACTTGAACGACCAACCCTTCTGCACCTTGTGCAGTCAGCCAGCGACTGGCTTCCATTTCGCTCACAAAATTTAAGAAACCGGTTTGAAGGGCACGAATCTCCACAGCGTAAGGGGTGTTTAATTCAGGCGTATCAGAAGCATAAGTCGCCAGTTCTAAATCGATTCGCACCATCGCTTTATCCCTTATGCTTGATGCCGTTTTGCCCACTTGGATGTTCAAAACAACAAACTGGATAAATCGAACCAAGTACAAAATACATAAGAGGGCATATAATATTGCGACTGTTCCAGAAACAACCTGTGTTTCGTCCTGACTATAGCGCATAAATTGCAACATGATGATGGCATAAAAAAAGCCGCCAATAAAAATGCCTAACACCTTCATGGTCACACGATGCTCAATAAAGTCTTCCACCGCCCTAGGTGTCATATTCGAGGCATAACTCCCCATAACAGACAAAATAATCGAAAAGGTAAATGTGGCAATCGATAACAGTGCAGCCGCCATGGCCGTCAAAATATCCCGTGCTAAATCCACACCTGTAAAAACGATATCTGGTAAAAAGGCTTTAATTCCCCATCGGTTCATGTCAATTTGCAACACAATAATGAGCAAAATAACCGAGTACAACATGTAAATTAAATTGTTGATCCACGTTTTCTTATTCTGAATAAAGAGTCGCCATTGGCGGTACATATCACACGTCCATTTCTAAATCATACAAGCTTAGCTAAACGCTTTGAGTCATTATAAACATTGATACGGATAGATTGCACCTCATCCCCTGTCTAACTATACTTAACAAAAGAAAGGTGCCTAGGATATGCATTATTTTGACTACGCAGCCACCACGCCCATGTTGCCAAATGTTTTAGAAAAAATGATGCCTTATTTAACCGTTGATTACGGCAATGCCGGCAGTCCACATCTGCTTGGTTTGCGCGGCAAAAGGGCACTCAGACAAGCAAGGGAGCAGGTTGCCCACTTTATTAATGCCGATCCCGAAGAAATCTTTTTTACATCTGGTGGCACAGAAAGCAATAATTGGTTCATTCAATCCTGTCTTCACGCCTGTCGAAACACCGCTCAACCCAAGCGACTGATGACAGGTATGATCGAACATCATTCTATTTTAGAAACCGCCAAGTTCATCGAAGCTCAAGGCGTTCTGGTTGATTGGCTACCGGTCACCGCTTCGGGGCATTATGATCTCACCACATATGAACAACGCTTAAATCGCGAGCATCGATACATTTCGCTCATGTACGTCAATAATGAAGTTGGGACGGTCCAACCCCTTCAATCAATCGTCGAGTTGGCACATCAATATGGCGCATGGGTTCATACAGATGCAGTTCAAGCAGCTGCCCACCTTAAAATCGATGTCAAAGCACTCGATATCGATTGTTTAAGCCTATCTGCACATAAGTTTGGTGGACCCAAAGGGATCGGTGCGCTCTATATCAAAAAAGGAATTAATCTCCCTCCGCTTCTCTATGGCGGAATGCAAGAACGACTAAAGCGTGCAGGAACCGAACCCATTGCACAAATTGTCGGCATGGCCGAAGCCTGTCAAACGACCGCCCAATATCGAGCTGAGCACAATCAGGCCATTGCACGGCGAAAGCAAGAATTGCTCCGAGAATTACTGTCAGTTGAACCAGGGATCACCCTAAACGGGGTCCCAGATCTACCAGCTATATTGAATCTGACGCATCCGCACCTGACTGCAGAACAGATGATTCAACACCTCAATGCCCATCAGATTGCCGTATCCTCAGGCGCAGCCTGCACCAGTGGCAGACCGGAACCCTCTCATGTTTTACAAGCGATGGGTATTGACTTTGCAACCTGCCAAAAAGCCATTCGCATCTCTCTATCACATACCACAACAAGCGATGATATCCATGCCTTGGTGCAAGCATTTAAGAAAATGAAAGGCCAGTTATGAACCCCCTGTTTGAAAACATACAGTCACAACTAGAAAATCATCAATCCTGCGTCTTACTGACCGAATTAGATGAAATCACTCACACATACACAGCTACCGTGCATGCCTTACATCAAGATATCCCCTCCCCAAAAGCAGGCACGTGGACAAAGAGCGACATCGCAACCTTGATCGAAAAAGCTTTAGCAGAAGGCATCCCTGCCCTGATCAATCAACCGACTCAAACCCTAATTGCTGACATCTATCACCCCCATGAAAAACTAATCATCTTTGGCGGTGGCACCATTGCGGAATACCTAGTTCGTCTAGCCCACCAAGCTGGCTTCTATCTTGTTCTGTGCGATGATCGCATCGGCTTTGCCAATTCAACACGATTTCCAGAAGCAGACGAAATACATTGCGCACCTTTTTCGACCCTATGTCAGGATATTCAAATCAGCAGATCGGATCGTGTCGTCATCATTACAAGAGGGCACCAGTATGACACTATCTGTCTAAAACACGCCATTGACGCCAAGCCAAACTATATTGGCATGATTGGCTCTAAATATCGGGTGAAGCAAACAAAAGATCTGCTGCTCAATTCCGGGTATACGGCAAATCAATTAGCCAAAATTGCCGCCCCCATTGGC
>JAEZVR010000095.1 GCA_023420715.1 Bacillota bacterium
CTTCAAAGTTTAGAAACACTCACCAAAGTGGCGAATGGTCAAGCGACCAAAATTATTGTACCTTCAGATATTCAGCACTTGGCAACACTGGGAACGGTTTTAAAAGAAGCCTTCAACTTACCCGAACCAAAGACAGCTCAAACACCCGTGCCTAACGGACAAGCAGATTCTCCTTGTCAAACTGAAACGGCACAGCCGATGCATTGAGCCAAGACCAGCCAAATAAGCGATATAACGCCGCCTCATCCACCAGTTGGATGGGGCGATTTTTTGTCTGAAAACATCTAAATTTTTTCCATTTTCGATTGTTCAATCCCACCTTGCCAGCAATAAAGATCTGAATCTCTTCATCTCGTTTTTCGATTAAACAGCCACCGTGTTGAACAATCCAATTCTGCAAAACAGATTTGCGCAAAAACGTAAAATGCCCAGTCAAACACACCCGCTTACCGCTGACCAATTCTCGCAGGGCAGACGTATCCATATCCGGCCACACAACCGGAGGCATGAGATCTGACCAAGCGGACTCCGTTTGCAGGCATAGATTGCCAGATTGATATTGTTCCAGCACATCTTTTTGCCAATCGGGCGCCCACTTCAACCAAACGTTGGCATGGTTTTTCGGATACATAAAGGCCTCTCGATTCGCATCTTGCACCAATACACCCGTACAGTCCGAATGCCAAGTGTCCGTCAAATGACTTCCCACGGCAGATAGATAGCCAGACCACGCATATGCCGGCATCTGTTCGAGCGGAAAGGGGCAAAACCAGACCTGCCCGACATGCTGCTGACCCACAGCCTCGCCCCCATGCTTTGCCCATTGGCGGCCAAGCTCATATTGTCGATCTGCCGCTCGCTTTAATTGACAATAGATTTGATAGGTCAACTGCACATCAACCATCGCCCGATGTTGTCCGGAACAATCCAGATCAAACCACCGTGCAACCCGATCGAGCTCATGACGGGGCAAATGCGGCAGAATAAATTGTGCATATCGAAGGGTATCGAACGTATTCGGCTCAAATGGTTCCCCCAATGTTTCTTGAATGGCACGCCTCAAAAAAGCCACGTCTGTTTGAATCTGATGCCCCATCAGCAGATCGTGACCCACAAAATCAAGAAAAGCTTGTAAGGCCTCTTTTGGAGACAGACCAAACTGCAATACCTCAGCCGGCGTAATCCCCGTCAAAGCTTGAATATCCTTTGGAATTGGCTTTTTAGAACAAACCAACGCGTGCCAGGAAGCGGTCGGTTTTCCCGCTTTAATGCGCAGAGCGGCGATTTCGATGAGTTCATCTTTCTCCAGATCAAGACCAGTTGCCTCGATATCAACAACGACAAACGTATCTGTTTGAAGATTTCCTTTAAAAAGTGTGATTTCACACTGAAAACCCGTGTTCGTTAGCATAAACTACCTTTAAATCAACGCTTCAGAAATGGAAGGTGCATCATGAATTTAGATCAACCCATTTTAACACTCGTCGAAAATCATCCTGACCTCCTGGACTTTCTCATTGTCAATGGTTTTGACGCACTGAAGAATAAACTTTTGCTTAAAACCATGGGTAAAACCATGACGCTCAAAAAAGCCCTGACACTGCGCCAAATCGATGTGGATGCATTTAATCGAAAGCTCGAGGCCTTTTTAGCGCAAGGGGAATCCATTGATCACAGTCTGAACGCACCGCAACAAGAGGTCGCTGCAGATGTCGATATTAAAGGCGTATTGCCTTGCCCGATTCATATGCCACTGCGTGACGCCATTACCGCCGCGACAAGTGAAATTGCTGAAGCTGCCAATATTCAAATCAACATGGATCTGCGTTCTGCCAATTTAGGGATTTCATGGATGACAGAACTCCCTGATATTATTACATCTGCTGGATTTGAGCTTTTCTTCGGCAAAGAAATGCAAGAAAACTACCTCAAAACAGGGATATACAGTGGCGGTGATTATCCCGTCAACGAAGACTTAAAAGCGCATGGAGCCGATCTGAAAGATCCATTGGGGCATTATCATATTTTAGGTCTTGTACCTGCCATCTTTATCATCAACAAACGCGTCCTGAACGGGCGAGCCATTCCAACCAGCTGGAAAATGCTTTTAGAGCCTGAATATGCCGCCAGCGTTGCCATTCCAATCGGAGATTTGGACTTATTTAACAGCATTACGCTAACCATCATGGCACATCACGGTGAAGCGGGCATCCGTGCACTCGGACGTTCGACAGCTGTCCAATTGCATCCATCTCAGATGACAGCCCATAAAACCAGCCAACCGCTGCCTTTGGTCAGCGTGGCACCCTATTTCTTCAGCCAAATGGTAAATGATCCAGAAATTGAAGTGGTTTGGCCAAGTGATGGTGCCATTGTCAGTCCAATTTTTATGATGGCTAAAATGAATAAACCGCATGTCCGAGCGATAACCGATCAATTGGCAGGTAAGGCAATCGGAGAGATTTTCTCGCTCAGTGGTAAATTCCCATCTACAGCTGTTGGCGTCGATAATCAATTATCCGCCGATCAACGCCTTTTATTTGCCGGCTGGGATTATCTAAACCGTGTCGATGTCGAAGCCGAATTGGCACGCAGTGAAGCCCTCTTCAAAGAAGGGTTTGAAGAAGCCAAAGCCTTATTCAATTCGTTGGAGAATCCATCATGAACCTTGTAATTATCTCTGGACCCCCGTCATCCGGAAAAACAGCCGTCATCCTCAAACTCTGCCAATCCCTGGCAGAAGCCAAAAAGCGTTTTGGCGTTGTAAAATTTGACTGTCTAAATACAGATGACGACAGACGCTATGCCGCTCAAAACATACCCGTCAAAAAGGGCTTGTCTGGCGCGCTCTGCCCTGACCATTTTTTTGTGTCCAATATTGAAGAAGTTGTGCAATGGGGTGTTTCTGAACAGTTTGACTTTCTGATTTCCGAATCAGCCGGTCTATGCAACCGATGCTCACCCTACATTAAAGGCGTTAAAGCGATTTGTGTGATTGATAATTTGTCGGGCATCAACACCCCCAAAAAAATCGGTCCGATGCTGCGTTCAGCCGATATTGTGGTCATCACAAAAGGCGATATTGTATCACAAGCCGAACGCGAAGTCTTTGCGGCCAGTGTACAACAAGTTAATCCAAAAGCAACGATTATGCATGTCAAAGGCTTAACAGGACAGGGTGCATATGAATTGTCAACTTTACTCGAGACAAACAACCCCGCGCTGTCCTCAGTGAACGGCTTAAGCCTTAAATTTCCCATGCCTGCCGCCCTGTGTTCATACTGTTTGGGCGAAACTCGCATTGGCAGTGATTATCAAATGGGCAATGTACGTAAGATGAAATGGAATGATACACATGAAACAAACTAATCTCACCTGTGGTGAACTCGTCTCGCGTTATCCCTGGTTATCTGATTATTTTACCGAAAATCAATTTGATTTAACGCGCGCAGAAGCACTCACTTTTCCCGATTTTGTCCAAACACTGGATGATGAATGGCTGGCTGAATTGGCTTTGGATCGCCAGCAAATGATTGATGATTTTTTCCTCTACTTAAAGCAAATGCTCGAAATGCTTGGGGAACATCATGAATCAGAAATCAAAAAACTCAGTTTACTCCCTGGGCAAAACAAACTCGGCGAAGCAGAAACCTTTGACAGAATCGATTTGTATCCCGCCCAAATTATTGCCATTGTCGGCCCCACTGGTTCTGGTAAATCTCGTCTATTACAGGACATTGAATGGACAGCCTGTGCCGATACACCCACCAAAAGGCGTATTTTAATTAATGATCATCCGCCGGATTTAAAATGGCGCTATTCAGCAAACAACCGACTCGTCGCCCAGCTCTCGCAAAACATGAATTTTGTGATGGACTTAAGCTGTGAAGCATTTTTGGCCATGCATGCGGAAAGTCGGATGGTATCTGATGCCCCTCAAGTCATTCAGCGCATCCTGGAAGCCGCAAATACCTTAGCCGGCGAACCCTTTCACCCA
>JAEZVR010000107.1 GCA_023420715.1 Bacillota bacterium
AGAAATGATTTCGGGAAATGGATTATCCACATGAATATCCCCAGGATAAGTATGGGGATACATATAATTACCTTCCAGAGGCTTGACTTTATCTTCTGCCAACACGCCTCGGTAAGCACCCAGCAAAAACACTAGACTGACAACCAATAGCAACGTGACCAAGCGTTTTATGCGGTTCATATTCGAACGTCTCCTGTTATCTCTTAAATTTTGCCTATCTCCAACTTAATAAAAAGAAAGGCGATCGCCAAGGATTTTTCTAAATTGTTACTAAATTATAAACAATTTGTAATTTTATTGCATTTATCACATTTGATGTATTGACACAGTCATCGTTCATTTTATCTAGCGGTTCAATAATAAAATGAATCTGGGTTACGACCTAATCTGGACAATTAGGGATTTACCCAATCCACAAAGGTAACAAACCATTTCTGATACGCCTCTTTTTTGATATCTTGCAGATACGGTAATAGTCCGTATAACTCATAGCATCTGAAAACGGAAATTGACAACAAAATCCGACCCGAAATTAAAAACCATGCCCTAACATCGACCAAACCGAAGATGAAATGGAGATTGTGGCTTCAAAGAATATCGGGCACAGCGAGATCGTAGACCTCCACGATCCAGCCTTTGTGAAAATGGTCATGACACTGCACAAATGAAGCTTTGAAAAATAAGAAAAGATATGGTTCACGCAATAATGACCAGGATGGACATCCGCATAAAACGAGGCGTCTTACTGGTCATATTGCATTTACTTTCATTTAATCCTTAATTACTTAACGCTGGACACCTAATCCTATATCCTTATTTAACACATCAGAGCCTCAAGGAACGCACCAAAAATTATTAACGTAAGAATTATCCATAGAGAACTAATCACCAAACCAGCGATGGCTAGTCCGCGTGGCGCTTTTAAGACACCAATCAAAGAGAAAATTAAACCCATTACCCACAATATCAAGTATATAATGGGGATCCAGCAAAAAAGAACTGCCAATAATGCTAATACAAATCCTGCAACACCTAATCCATTCCCCTTATTTTGAACGGTAATGATATGGGGAACACCAGGATGCGACTGAGCATACATGGGTTGCGTGGTGGGCACTTGATTAGAAATGTTTGCGTTTGGGTTTCTGGTTTGGTCTTCCATACTTTTCTACAATCAATATAAATATTTATTGCAACTGATTCTATCATATCTATAAATTTTTCAAAGAAGGGCTTTGCCGTAAAAGAAACTTCAGGCGTAATATCTCCGAGCTCATTTTTCAGATCACTTATGATGATCCATGCGCCTTGTGCATTTGGCTTGTATCCATCACGTATCTGACACAAGTCCAAAAGAAACGAATCATATGTGTGTCTAGAATCCCGCTGGGATGACTCTATTTGAAATTACTTGACGTTAATCATTATTTAGTGTACAAAGAAATTATAATTAATAGAAAAGGGGTAAAGATCATTTCTGAAAGGAGCCGCTTCATGCAGGCATTCGCTCGTAAAAGTCGTCAAACCAAAAATTTGAATACATTACATTTTATTCATCTCTTTGGTGGCTTAACTGAAGACATGCTTTGCACGGCCAACAGTGTTCAAAATAAAGAACCCCCCATATCTCTCAAACCCAATATCAATCTTGCCCGGTACAAGAACGGCGACCATTTCTTTTGATGTTTTCATCATTTAAATCGCTTTTTCCTTGACCTTAATGGAAAGAGGTTCTCTATGAAAAAATCATTCCAATACATTGCTTTGGGTTTAGCGAGTTTCGTTTTTACAATAACTTTAACTTCATCTCATTTCATCCAGGCTCATGAGGAACAGCCAGGCTATAAGCTGATTCATCATGAAGATCTTGGGGTGGATGGCTCTGTCAAAGCAAACATAGACGTTGATGAGACATTACTGACAAGCCTATTGATCGATATCCCGGCCGCAAATCGAGGGAACGTACAAATTGAAGAAATTGGCGGAAATGATCTGAATGTCAAAGCTATTACGCGTTCATTCTCCAAGTCCGCCGCATATGAACCGTTTTCAGGGACTCTCCACTATGCTGTTCACTACACCCATCGAGATTTAAAATCGAAAGAAAACCATTAACTTCCGAGCCCCAAAAAACGACGTGATTTATAGTATTGATGCAAAAATCACGAACAATTAACGAAAAGCTTCTTTGTATACAATTTCAAACCCTGCGAGCACCTCACCCTGTGAAGTGCTTTTGAGTTGATAAAAAAGACGCTTGAAAAAACCGATATCATCCGCTAGACGGCCGATGTCATCCGCTCTCCAATCGATCTATTCCGCTCCCCACCTTCTGGATCAGGCGACTGCCAAAGTCCATGCACCGTGGCAATCGGAAGCATCCAGTATGCGGCATGCCATTGGGGTAATTCGATAACCTTAAAATGTGCATGCATTTTTTCTGCAACTTCCAAGGGAACCAAAAACCAGAGGATCTCCTGCTGGGCATTGCGCTGAATCAGCCCCTGATTATGTAATCGAGCCCGTGTATCTCTGCTTGAGATCCCAGTAGCACCTCGCGCACCCAAGCGCTTCGCTTCCTCAATCAACATCTCTGCAAATGCTTGATCAACTTGACAGCAAAAAACCACTTGGAAAGTTGATGGATCAACCGGATGACAAGCAAAAGAGATCGGCTCTTTTGCTTCTGCAACCTGCTCTTCCGCCTTATTGAAAAAGGTGCCCAGGATCATGACACTAAGAATAGGCGCCATTGCAATCATCGCAATAATGCCAAACCCATCGAGCAGCACATCGGCAGTCGGCGTCTGATAGGCAACACCTTGCGCAAAGGCCAAGACAAAGGTTGCCGCCATTGGACCAGAGGCCACACCACCTGCGTCATAAGCAATCCCCACAAACAAGTCTTCATTCCAGCGAGAGAATAGGATAATCAACAGATAGCCCGGCAATAAAAAATGCCATAATTGAACCCCTGGAATCAAAATGCGCAGCATCGATAGGCACAGCGCTACACCCACACCAATGGACAGCGTCGCTTTTAATAAGGTCAGGGGAATACTACCCGCGGTGTGCTGCTCCACTTGCTCAGCCAATACATGAACCGCCGGCTCCGCAAGCACAACAATGACGCCGATCAAAAAGGCAATAAAAGGAACAGAAACCGGCGATAAACTTGATAATCCCACACCCAAAACGCGTCCCATATCCATAAACCCCTGCTGGGCGCCGGCTAAAAAGAGCATCAGCCCGATCAAGGTGTAGAAAAGTCCACGTATAATCGGCAGTAGTCTGCGTTTTGGCAGATGAAACGTCTTCCATTGATAAAATAAAAACAGCGCAGTGATCGGAAGCAGCGCCACAAACGACTCCAGAAGCACACCTTTCATCGATCCAAAGATGGGGGCAAACACACGGTCTTCCCGCGAAATGATCGAGACCGTCGTATGCGGTGCGACAAAATGGGCAAAAAAGGACAAGAACAACACGGATATAATTGGCCCAACGCTCATCACGCCAACCAAGCCAAAAGCAGCGTTCTTTTTACTTCTGCTTTGCAAAGCAGCCAGTCCAATCGATAAGGCGATCACAAAAGGGGTCGTCAATGC
>JAEZVR010000126.1 GCA_023420715.1 Bacillota bacterium
TTAAGGAGATCAAACGATCCACTAAATAGGCAGCATCTGTCCCTTTAAACGGTGCATGATAGAGGAGATTTTGAGTTTTGAGATCATAAACAACGGCACCATTACACCCAATTGCATGAGATGATTGAGGAAATCGACTTGTATAAACCGGCATCATCAAGTGGGATCGACCCGATGCCATAACGAAAGAAATACCTCGTTTTAAAACATTTTGAATCGCTTCTTCTGTTCTTTGAGATAAAAGATGGTTGGAACGCAACAACGTGCCATCCATATCACTCACAATCAACTTAATTGATGTCATATAACCTCTAATGATTCATCTGTCGAATGGATAAAATATAGTGACTCCAAGGTAAACACGTTACCTGATAAGTCTGGTTCTCGGTCAATTGGACGTCAAAACCATTATAAAAATAGGTCGCGCCATCGGAAAAACGAACCCGATGAAACGGCAGGATGCGAACGGCTTTTACCTGTTTAACATCCGTCTGACCAAATTGATATTGAATCACATCCAACAGCTTAGGAGCTGTTGTGACCAAAAAGAACCACAAGGTGATACCGCCCACTAAAACCGGCAAAAAATAGGTCATCCGATGTCTAATTTTTATTGGCTTGCACCGTCTCATTGTATAGATAAACAGCACAAAGAGCACGATGGAAAAAAAGAGGCTAATTCCCGTTCGAATCACAAAATATTGCATACTAT
The DNA here is from genome assembly GCA_023420715.1 of Bacillota bacterium. Taxonomy (GTDB): domain Bacteria; phylum Bacillota; class Clostridia; order Saccharofermentanales; family Fastidiosipilaceae; genus JAEZVR01. The sequence continues at coordinate 713 of JAEZVR010000126.1, forward strand.
TGATGCTCCTTCAACAGATTTAACCACGCCTCCTCTGTTAGGATGCGCACGCCAAATTGGCGCGCTTTATCATATTTGCTCCCTGGATCTGCGCCGCATAATAATGCAGTTGTTTTTCGAGAGACAGAGCCCGTAACCTTAGCCCCATGCGCTTCCAAAAGATTTTTTGCGGTCTGTCGATCACAAAACTGCAAGGTGCCAGTAATCACCCAAGTTTCACCAGAGAAAATCTGTGGTTTGTTAGAAACAGCCTCTCGATCTTCATGAACCTTCAAACCGAGATCTGTCAGCGTTTGAATTAAATGCCGACTTTCAGGTAATTGAAAAAACGAATAGACCGCATCAGCAGATTGATCCCCAAAATCGGGTAAACGCAGCAAATCTTCTCGACTCGCAGAAGCAATTGCGCTCAAAGAACCAAAGGTATGCGCAAGCGTCTGAGCGGCCACTTCTCCAATATGTCTGATACCCAGCCCGTAAATTAACTTTGATAACGGGCGCTGTTTACTATTCTCGATGGCGGTTAAAAGATTTTGAATCGATTTTTCTTTAAAATTCGGCAAAATCTCCAAATCGGCTCGATTCATACGATATAAATCCGCAACATCTTTGAGCAATCCAGCATCAATGAACGTTTGAATATTTGCTTTCCCAAGACCTTGAATATCCATGGCATCTTTAGAAACAAAATGCAACAGATGACGATAGCGCTGTGCAGGACATTCTGGAGATGGACAGCGTAATGCCACGGTATGGTTTTCAGAAACAACGGGTGTGCCGCAGGATGGACAGACGGCCGGCATCTTAAATGGCGTTGTCCCTGCTGGACGATGTGTCAAATCAACAGAAACAATTGCCGGGATCACATCGCCTGCTTTTTGAATCACAACCAGATCACCCACTCGAATATCTTTTTCCTGAATAAATTCCGCATTGTGCAAGGTGGCCCGACTCACCAAGGAACCATCGACTCGAACAGGCTTTAAAACAGCCAATGGCGTGAGCACCCCTGTGCGCCCAACTTGAACATCAATGGCCTCGACAATGGTTTTAACTTGCTCAGGCGGATACTTGTATGCGGCAGCCCAACGCGGAACTTTAATGGTTTCACCCATATCCTGCCGCAAAGACAGATCATTCACTTTGATAACCGCGCCATCAATACCAAATGGAAGCTTTGCGCGTTGGCTGGCAATTTTGTCTATAGCCGCCGATATTGCTTCAACATCGGCACATAAATAACGGGGAGAAACAACCGGGAATCCCTGTGATTCCAGCCAAATAAGGGCTTCAGAATGCGTAGAAAAAACTTTGCCAGTTACCTGTTGAATATTAAATGCGAAGAGGGATAAACCACGGGTTTGTGTCACTTGAGGATCTAATTGCCGCAAAGAACCGGCTGCGGCATTTCTGGGATTGGCAAAACGTTTTTGCCCATTCTGATCTTGCTGCTGATTTAAAGCCTCAAAAGCAGTATAGGGCATGTAAACCTCTGCCCGTACCTCTAAATAGGGGATGGGATCAGATAAAGTCAGCGGAATATCGGACAAGCCCTTTAAATTTTCCGTCATATCCTCGCCCACTCGTCCGTCGCCGCGCGTGGAACCGCGAGTATATTGGCCATTGACATATTCTAAAGAAACAGACAACCCATCAATTTTGAGTTCAACCACACAACTGGGGAAGTTGCCATCATTGGCTGATTGAAGCTTACTGAAAAAGGAGTCGAGTTCCGCTTTAGAAAAATAATCTTGCAAACTCAGCATGGGAACTTCATGTTCAACCTTAGAAAATTTGGCCTGAGCCTTTCCCCCAACAAACTGCGTCGGTGAATCCGGCAGTCGGAGGGCCTCGTCCTGTCTTTCTAAAGCTTCCAGATAAGCCAATACCGCATCATACGTCCGATCCGTTAAAACAGGCTGATCCAAGTCGTAATACAGGTGATTATGATGTCGCAAGTATTCCCCTAAAATTCGAACCTGTTCAATCGAGGTTAATCCGTCAAGCTGTTGTTCAAGATCTTCTGGCAACAGCAACGTGGGATCCAGCGGATCAGCTGATTGAGCTGGCAAATCAGACAAACCACTTTTTTGCTGATCTATGGCCTCTGTCATATGCATGTCTTGAAGTGATAACTGTCCCATCCAAACCTCTGTTAGCAAAAAAGCGAAGCGCCTGCCTCGCCTTTATTGATCAAAATCGTCCGAATCGACTTCATCGATAATTTCCGTTAGAATAG
>JAEZVR010000031.1 GCA_023420715.1 Bacillota bacterium
ACCCTGAAGATAAAGTGTGTAGGACAAAAGTGTTCCAAACAGGATATTAACGACCAAAACCACATAACCCATCCATGGCAAATGAAGTTGAAACTGCCACCCTCTAATGGCGGTAAATTCCACCGCGCCACCCAATAACATCCCCCAGCAGGTCACTAAAATGGCACCATATTTTCCGATGAGCTTAACGGGGAACAAATTATAAAGCATCAATAAAAAAGCGGAAATCAAACCAAAAATCAAACCTTTTAGCGGCATGGCCAAGGTTTGAAATTGCCCTTGAGTTGCCATCAGCAAAGTGCCCAAAAGGGTCAGAAAAATCGCCAATATCTCGTAGAGCTTTGGACGACGCCGAAAGCGATAACAACTGTAAATAAGCACCATGGCCGGCGCCGTATATTGAAGCACCGTCGCCACACCAGCATTGAGCAAATCGATTGTCAATAAATAAAAGGCCTGATTACCCAGCAAACCAAGTATCCCAAACAACAACAGGTAGATCACATCCGAGCGTTTTTTCCAGATTTCAAAAACGGCCGTTCCTGAATGCAGAAGCAAATAAAAAAATAAGAGACCGCCCGTCGTCAGCAAACGTAAGCTAGATAAAAATAAGGGATTCATGTGGTAGGTATGGAGGAGGATTTGGCTACAGGTTCCAGAAATACCCCAGAAAATGGCACCCACAATCGCCATCCAAAGACCCCGTTTTTGATAGCCTCTATTTTGTCCGACATAATTTGTGCCATCAGCATTTACTGCCATCACAGCCACCTCTCTTGTCACCCCTGACACCTTTATTTCTCGATAAAATAAAACACCGTCAGAACGCATCTCTGATGGTGTTTTCTGATTAATCCGACGCCAATTTCTGAATAAGAAGCGCTCGGATGATACGCTTTGGTGCACCTTCAGGGACTCGAACCCTGGGCCCACTGATTAAGAGTCAGTTGCTCTACCAACTGAGCTAAAGGTGCAGATAACACAGATAAGGTGGCGGAGAGTGAGGGATTTGAACCCTCGTTACGCTATTAACGTAAACACGATTTCCAATCGTGCGCCTTCAGCCGCTCAGCCAACTCTCCATGCCAAGTCAACAACGTGCATTATATAAAGATTACCCGCATTCGTCAAGCCTCGTACCAAAAGTCAAAAGGACTGGAAAAAGGGCTTCTTCCCCCTTTTTTTGAACCTGGCACCAGTCTTTAAAAGAGGTTTGTTGCTCAACACCCGAAAAAAGCGCATAAAAAGCACTGCCACTACCAGTCATCTGCGCCGTGATCGCACCACATTGACGCGCTTTTTGTAAAAAGCGATTCGCCCAAGGAAAAACTGAAGACTGCAACCGTAAAAAGCGGTTGAACACCTCAGCGTTTCTAAGCTGATCCACACCAAGTTCATATTGCAAAGATCGAATCCGTTGAATATGCGCTTGATCCACGATTTGATCGACGTCCCACAATTGAAAAGCAGATTTGGTTGATACGCCAATCTTTGGCTGTGCGAGCACACCAAAACAAGGAGGCAGATCTGGAATCGGCTGCATCACATCGCCGATACCTTCACACAATGCAGGCTGGTTATCATAACAAAAGAGAACATCGGCACCCAGACGAGTGCAAAGATCTCGAACCTCAAGATCGGATATCAAGTCGATCTGGTAAGCTTTTTTAAACCAGCGAATAAATAAGCGCAAAATAGCGGCCGCATCTGCACTTCCACCGCCAAGACCTGCTTGCATTGGAATACGCTTGTCTAAATGAATCGTAAAATGGTGTGGAGGAACAGCTTTAAATTGCGAGATGCGCGAACGATCAAATAAAGCCTGAACAGCTTTTAGAATTAGATTATCCAGGGGATTAATCCGTTGTGCCACATGCCATTCCATGGTCTCACGCGAAAAAGAAAATTGAAACTGAGCAAGCTTCAACAAAGGGGGCGTGCCGCCTGGTGCTTGATCTGTCGGGCAAACACGAACCGTCAATTCATCTGCCAAAGAGATCGGGAACATATTTGTGATCAGCCTATGATACCCGTCTGATCGTTTGGCTAATATATCCAAGCCGAGATTAATTTTTGCAAACGCTTTTTCACGAATGCAGGGCAAGTGATCACAGGCTGTCATCATGTGGATTTATTTGAGCATCTGTTTCAAAAGGAAGCGCCGATTGTTGTTGTAAGGCCTCTGAAAAATCATCATTCTGAAGACTGCGATCGACCAGTTGGAGCAAGTCTGGATCCGGTTTTACAGCAACCTCAACCGTTTCAGTGAGAATATCTACATAGCTATAAGAAATGAGTTCCGTTTGATCATTCTCACGAATACAACGAACCGTAAAGACATTCGGATAACAGTTTTCTAAAATACCCTCACGCACGATAATACGTTTTCTACCGCCACTGGACCGCAGTCGAATCTGACGACCCAAACAAGACATCATGTCTTTGCGGCATTGTTCGACATCAGCTTTATTGATCATAAGTGCTCCAAATAAACAGATTTTTTTCATCATACAACACAAAGTCTTGTGGCGCAATGCTTTTACGTTTTCGCAACACTGGATCATGCATCTGTTTGAGTCAATCATTTCATGCTATCCTATACAGAATAAGAGGTGAATTATGCAAACAGATCTTGAAATTGCCAAACAAAAATCCTTAAAACCAATTGAAAAAATCATCCAAACTTTAAATGTGCGTGATGATGAATATGAATTCTATGGTAAATTCAAAGCTAAAATAGAAGCCCAACGGGTGTTGTCCAGGTTGCATCAGCAACCAGATGGACATCTAATTTTGGTTACGGCAATTAATCCAACACCTGCAGGAGAAGGAAAAACCACCACAAGTATCGGATTAGCAGATGCCCTCAATCAACTTGGCGAACAAACGGTATTAGCACTGAGAGAACCTTCTCTCGGTCCAGTTTTTGGGCTAAAAGGCGGTGCGACCGGGGGCGGCTATGCCCAAGTTGCACCCATGACAGATATCAATTTGCATTTTACTGGCGACCTGCATGCCATCGGTGCAGCAAACAATCTATGCGCCGCCTGCATCGATAATCATCTTCACCAAGGAAATACCTTGCAGATTGATCCCAAACGAATTATCTGGAAGCGCTGTATCGATTTAAACGATCGCGCCTTGCGCCAGGTTATCATCGGTCTTGGAGATCCCGCAAACGGCGTGATGCGAGAAGACCAATTCCAGATCACTGTAGCCAGTGAAGTGATGGCCATCCTCTGTCTTGCGCAAAGCTTCGAAGATCTAAAACAACGGCTAAACCGCACCATCATTGCCTACTCGACAACCAATCAGCCCATTACCATTGGCGATCTGGGTATTGTTGGTGCCATGGCGACTTTACTTAAAGATGCCTTTAAACCAAATCTTGTCCAGACCTTGGAAGGTACGCCTGCACTCATTCATGGCGGTCCTTTTGCCAATATTGCCCATGGCTGTAATAGCATTCAAGCGACTCGACTGGCCTTGAAATTAGGCAAATATGTTGTCACTGAAGCCGGATTTGGCGCAGATTTAGGCGCCGAGAAGTTCTTAGACATTAAATGCCGATTAAACCACCTAACGCCAAAAGCTGCCGTGCTCGTTGCCACCGTTCGTGCTTTAAAATTTAATGGCGGATGTCCTTTGGATAAACTCCATGTGCAAAATTTAGACGCCTTGCAGAAGGGCTTACCCAATCTTCTACGTCATATTGAAAACTTGACTCAATTCAATCTACCAGTGGTCGTTTCCCTCAATCAATTTCCAACAGATCATCCAGCAGAAATTGAGCTCATTAGAGAGGCCTGTACAAGCCAGGGTGTGCCTTGTTGTTTATCGGAAGTCTATACCAAAGGCGGATCAGGCGGATTAGCTTTGGCCAAAACGGTTATCCAAAGCATTGCCAAAAATCCCCAAAAACAACTGGTCTTCCCCTATGAATTAACAGACCCACTTGCCGACAAAATCCGCAAAATTGCAACCACCCTATACCGTGCTAACGATGTTCAATTCAGTGATCGAGCCATCCAAACCTTACAACAGATCAGCCAAACCGATTATGCCAAACTGCCGATTTGCATGGCTAAAACCCCATTTTCCTTTACTGATGATCCCAGCAAACTCGGTGCACCAACCGATTTCACAATCCAGATTCGGGATATCAAATGCGCTTCCGGTGCTGGATTTATCATTTGTCTCGCAGGGAACATTCTGACCATGCCTGGTCTACCTAAAGATCCAGCCGCGTTAAGAATAGATGTTGAAAATAACGACATTATCGGCCTGAGCTAGCGATCGATGACTGATGTCAAAAATCAGCTTAGAGACCCAGACTGGAAACATCCGAAGCAGCCATCAATTGAATCAAATTTTGCACTTCCTCACCAGTTAAGGTAATGCCACGACTCATCTTCTGATGATCTGGGCTCCAGTCCCGAATATCCAACTTTGGTGCAGCATCATTCCAAGCGATGATATTGAGCTCTCTCGTCCAACCCGTTCCACTCACGCTCAATTGACCGATGGCCTGTTTAATGTCGTACTTAATGGGTTTATTCTGATTTGTCATAACCTTAATCCTTCCTATTTTTACCAAAGTGTCTGCTTTTATTTTGCCCATTAGCAAAACGAAGGAAAAAGGCAGATTCAAACAAATTTCAACTTTTTCAGCCAAAATTGATCAAACCACCCGCAAGCTTATCAGTTGCAGGTGGTTTAATAACAAAACCATCAAATTGAACAGTCGAATTAAGCAGATCGATATTCTAGGACGGGTTTGGCACCAGATTCGATACAAGCTTTTGTCACGACACAACGTTCCACCCCTTCTAGGCTGGGTAATTCAAACATGACGTCTAACATAATCCCTTCAATAACAGCCCGCAAACCCCTTGCACCTGTTTTACGCGCCAATGCTTTTTTGGCAATTAAAGCAATGGCTTCATCTTCAAATTCGAGTCGAACGCCATCCAGTTTTAACAAATAATGGTATTGCTTGAGCAAAGCATTTTTGGGTTCCTTTAAAATTCGAATCAGGGCTTCCTCATCAAGTTCTTGGAGGGAGACAGTCACAGGAACCCGACCAACAAATTCTGGAATCAGACCAAACTTGAGTAAATCTTGAGGCTCAATCAAGCTAAATAAATCCTTAGCCTGATCTGCTTCATCCAAAATGTTTGCACCAAATCCAATAGATTTTTTACCCAATCGATCGCGGATAACTTTTTCTAAGCCGTCAAACGCACCACCACAGATGAACAAAATATGGGTGGTATCAATTTGAATAAATTCTTGGTTCGGATGTTTGCGTCCACCTTGAGGTGGAACATTGGCTACCGTACTTTCTAAAATTTTCAACAAAGCCTGCTGAACGCCCTCACCGCTGACATCCCTTGTAATAGACGGATTATCCGAACGTCTGGTAATCTTATCGATTTCATCGATGTATATAATGCCTCTTTCTGCACGTTCAATCTGACCATCCGCATTTTGAATCAATTTGAGCAAGATATTTTCAACATCTTCGCCCACATATCCCGCCTCTGTTAAAGCAGTTGCATCCGCAATGGCAAAAGGAACATTTAACAAGCGCGCCAACGTTTGCGCTAGCAAAGTTTTACCAGAACCAGTCGGACCAATAAGCAAAATATTACTTTTGGTCAATTCAACAGTTTCTGACTGGTCTTCAGGCTTACCGTCACTTTCTTGGGCCTGTTTTCCCTTAGATTTATTCGCCTGTTCCTGCTGTTGTTTTTGAGCCAAATCGGCCATGACACGCTTGTAATGATTGTATACCGCTACAGCCAACACCTTTTTAGCCTGATCCTGCCCAATGACATAGTCATCGAGAGCCGCCTTCATTTCCATCGGTGTTGGCACACGCTGTTGTACATCATCAGATGAGAGATCCCATGGTCCGTCCGATTGCGTCGCATGAAGCATGCTTTGCTCAAATATCTCATAACAAGCCTCGATACAATCTGTACAAATATAGGCATCATGACCTGAAATCAGACCATCTACCTGTGTCTCATCCCGACCACAGAAAGAACAGACAAGCGGCCCTTTGGTTTTTCCACCCTCTTTGGCATTTTCAGGTGGCTTTTTATCCTCTCGATCCGACATGGCTTACCTCTTCAACATAATTTCATCAACCAGACCATAGGCCAAGGCTTCTTCTGCGGTCAACC
>JAEZVR010000116.1 GCA_023420715.1 Bacillota bacterium
CGTTGCAGCATCAGAATTTTGCGACACGGTAATTGTTGTCGTCACAGTCTCCTTAGACCCATCAACATACGTAATGAGATAGTTGACCGTCTGTACCTTCCCGCTTTCATCTGTCGGATCAAATGGTGCGTTCGGGTCTGCTACCAATTCCACCTTGGCAATATCTGCCGTTTCGAGGTTCTTCGGCGTTGGCTTTGAGTTTTCCGTAATCGCAGCCTTAACCGTTGCTTCTGACGGCGTCTGACGATAGCCAACCGTCAAAGGTGTGATGGACGGATTATAGGTATCTGCCGCGGTGCGATAAGTCACAACCACCGGTGTGCCCGTAGACAAGGTTGAACCATCTGGGAAGGTGACCGTTACCGTCGTCTCTTGGCGATGCCCATTTGCTTTAGGCTTTACGGTTAGGGCAGGCTGAATGCTAAATGTACCATTCGTCAAGGTCGCCTGTTCACCAACCATGGCTTTAATTTCATCCGCCGTGGGCGTATGACCATAGTCATAGGTTTGGTTGACCGGCGTCAACGCCGTCTTCTGGTTGACACGCTTCCAGACATCTGCCTCAGATTCAACCAATGTCCGGATCGGGACATAGTCTGTAGAGCCATCCACATAACGAACCTTAATCCGGTTCGGTGTGCCGTTTGGCGCATCGGATGCAGCTGTGCTGAACGGGGTCTCGAAGGTATAGCCATTCTGATGGACAGGCTTAACATATGCTTCACCAGATTCTTTTTCCGGATCAGTTGGCGTTGGCTTGTCAAACTTCACGCCAGAAGCCGCTGCCTGCTGTTCCCGTGTTGGTGCATTTTCTGCTTCGCCCATCTTGCGTCCAGTATCCTCACCCTTAACAAAGCTGATGATCTGCATTGCCGCACTTGGGTTAAAGGTTTCTGCCGCTGTTTTGACATCCACGAGCTGCGTTTTCTCCAAGATAGAACCATCTGGGAAGGTCACCTTGATATTGGCCGTCTGCTCATGCAAGGTCTTTTCGTCATCTGGCACATTTTTCGGCTTATTCGGCGCCGCCGTCGTCTTGGTGTCGATGCCCGTCACTTGAATGGACGTATTCGCCGGGAAGTCATCGCGATCTGTCTTTGCCAACAACTGATCATAATCCGTTTGCGTTAATTTTTGCGCATAGTCATATGTTGCCGCAACAGACGTCAAACCGTTCGGATGCTTTTTCTCAAAGCGATCCTTATCGCTTTCCACCGAAACATTCAACGGAACCGCTCCCGTTGTCTTGTCTGGATATTCCAACGTGATGTTCGTCGGCGTATTTTTTTGCGTTTGACTTGTGTTAATCACAGGCGCAAAGGCATATTTCGTATTCGCCGATACACGCGCCAAGCTCTCAGGTTTCAGTTGAGCTTTGGCAAGCGCCGCCTGGTCTGCAATCTTTTCCTTGTAGTTCAAGGTCAGTACACGTCCGCCCGTTGCTGGATACTTCACCGGATCGAGCGCCAAGCCTGGATTGAAGGTATCAGCGGCCGACTTCACGCGAACGGTGGTGGTTATCGCATCCAGCGTGGAGCCATCGACAAAGCGAATGGTCACCGTGCGGGGTTGTTCATGGTAGGCGATACCGCCTTCTTCTGCGGGATCTTTGGGTTTGGTGGTCGGCTCAAAGTCGATAGCCTTATCCAAAGTTACCGTTGCCGTTGCCGGCAGGTTTGCCAAGTCGTTGCCTTCGAGCAAGTCTTTTGCGTCAAAGGCCTTCTTCGCAAAGTCGTGGTTGTAGTCATAAATGACATTGGCCTTAGCCGTCGGCGAGGTGTGGGTCTTTTTCCACGTCGTGGCGGCATCTTCGACCTCAACCTCAACCGGCACTTCGTCTGTTGTGCCATCGCCATAAGTCACGACAACAACAATTCCTCTCTTCGTGCCCGGTGTGCTCGTATCGATCGGGGTACTCGGCTTGAACTTAAAGGTTGTATCCGGCGGGAAGATGTCCTTACCGGTCTTATCTTGGGTTACAATCGCCGACTTAGCCTCAGTATCGCCAGGTGTTGAGCCATGTTCAACCACAATATTCGGTTTCTTCGCCTGAGGATCGAAGCTGTCTTTGCCGCTTTGCACCGTTACCGGCACATTCACGGTTTCGGACGAACCATCTGGATAGGTGACCGTTATCGTTTCGTTGTATTGACCTGGTTGATCCACCTGCGTATTGACATAATTACCCGCAAATTGGGTCCTGTCTGGCAAATTGCCCGCTTTTTCCGGCTGTGCCGCATCGTACTTATTCGTTATACGATCCGTCAGCGGATATTTCGTCAAATCTGCCTTATACGGTACGGTGAGCGATTCAACCACAGGGGTGTACTCGGTTGCCTGACTCGTGTCGGTCACCGTAATCGTGCCCGTTACCGGCTGCTTGCTCGTGCCATCTGGATAGTTCACCTTATAAGTAACCGTCTGTGGGGCATCTGTTTTGCGCGGATTAAAGCCACTGACAATTTCTACCGTTGCCGTCGGTGGAATGGTTTTGCCATCTTCATCTGACAAATGGTTCCGCAAGGTTTGGGCAGATGGTGTTTCGTTATACGTTACCGTAATCGGCGACATCTGAGGCTTAAAGGTGTCTGCAGCTGAACGGATGGTCACTGTCGGATTAGCCGTCAAAGACGAACCATCGGAGAATGTCGCCGTTACCGTCACCGGTTGCGTATAGCCCGTAGACTGTGTGGGGCTCGTGTTAATCGTCGGCGTCACCGTAATCGTTGCTGACGGAATGGATTCCTGAACCAAACTGCGCTTATCCGCTTCTGTAATGGAATGTCCATAATCAAACGTCTGATCCTGACCCGTAATGCCAGTTTTCTGATTCGTTTCTTTCCAAAGATCAGCTTCGTCTTTTACCACAAAGGCAACTTCCACCTCATCCGTCGTCTTATCTGGATAGGTAATCAAGACCTTCTTCTTGGCATCTTCGCTGCCAGCTGCCACACGATTCGTGGTATCTACCCCACCCTTAACCGTATAGGTTGAGTCAGTAGGCATACCTGTAGGCTTATTCACCAAGGCCTCTGCCTCTGCGTCGTAACGCGTCTTATTCACCGTCTCACCTTTTTTATAGGTGAGCTGGGCATTTGCCACCGGTGTCGGATTAAAGGTATTGGCCGCATTCTGCACCACCACGGCTTGCGTGTTAGAAAGCGTGGTGCCGTCTGGGAACGTCACCAAAACATTTGCTGTTTGGGTATAGTTCTGCGGCGGATTATCTGCCTTTTCCTTAACCACATGTGTCTCTATACCTGACAGTTGCACCGTGGCATTTTCAGGCAATGCCGCTAAGCTTTGTGCCGTCAAAATCTTAGACGCATCGTTGTCGGTTGCCGTCGCCGTCTTGGTATAGGTCGTATTTAGCTTTTGATCGTAATCATAGGTCTGCGCTTGGGTCGTTAACCCATCTGGCTGTGCCTTGATAAAGCGATCTTTATCGGTTTGTACCGTCACCTTCAATGGAACAAAGCCCGTCGTCTTATCCGGATATTCCAATGTAATCTTGGTCTCTTTTTTGTCCACAGAGGTGTTGGTATCAATTGCCGGACTAAAGGCATACTTCGTCGCTTTGTTCACCCGTTTTAAGCTGTCAGGGTTAATTTGATCTTTTGCCAAGGCCGCTGCGTCGTCGATCGTAGACTTGTAAACCACAATCATTTCATCCGAGCCGTTTAGATACTTCTTCGGATCGAGCTTCAAGCCCTTATTAAAGGTATCCGCAGCCGATTTCACCCGTACCATCGTTTGAATCGGCGTCAAGGTGGAGCCATCGACAAAGCGAATGGTCACCGTGCGCGGCTGTTCGTGGTATGCTGGATCGCCAGCTTGCGCAGGATCTTTAGGCTTAGTTGTCGGCTCAAAGTCAATCGGCGTGTTTAAGGTCACCGTTGCTGTTGACGGCAAGTTTGCCAAATCGGCGCCCTCGAGCAAGTCTTTTGCGTCAAAGGCCTTCTTCGTAAAGTCGTGGTTGTAGTCATAAATGACATTGGACTTAGCCGTCGGCGGCGTATGATTCTTTTTCCAGGTCGTGGCGGCATCTTCGACATCGATTTCAACTTCTACTTCGTCTGTTGTGCCATCGCCATAGGTCACGACAACAATAATGCCTGGCTTCGTGCCCGGTGTGCTCGTATCGATGATTGTGCCCGGTTTAAACGAGAACGTCGTATCCGGCGGGAAGATGTTCTTGCCGGTCTGATCTTGGGTTACGATCGCCGATTTTGCCTCGGTATTGCCAGGTGTCGAACCATGCGGTACCACGATATTCGGCTTCTTGGCCTGCGGATCAAAACTGTCTTTTCCGCTTTGCACCGTTACCGGAATCGTGGCGATTGCCGAAGACCGATCTGGATAGTTCACAGTTACCTTGGCTGTGTACTGGTTCGGAATAGCGGTATCCACATTTTCCCAACTCGGTACAAACGTTGCACCTTCTGGCAGGACAGGCGTCACATCCGTCGCCCCATGCTTATTGATAATTTGATCCACCAAATTCCGCTTAGATTTATCTTCCTTGTATTTCAAGACAAGCGGACTTGCCTTAGGCGGATAAAGCGCAGCCTGGCTATTATTCGTCACCGTAATCTGACCGGTCACCTCATCGCTCGTGCCATCTGGATACTTCACTTTATAAGTAACCGTCTGTGGTGCATCTGTTTTGCGCGGATCAAAGCCACTGAGAATTTCTACCGTTGTCGTCGGTGGAATGGTCTTTTTGTTTTTATCGCTCAAATAGCCTTTGAGTGTATCGCCAGTGGGCGTTTCTCCATAGTTCACCGTAATCGGCGCCATTTGAGGATTAAAGGTATCTGCGGCTGAACGGATGGTTACCGTTGGATTAGCCTTCAAAGACGAACCATCGGAGAATGTCGCCGTTACCGTCACTGGTTGCGTATAGCCACTCTTATCTTTAGGGCTCGTGTTGATGGCTGGTTCAACCGAAATCGTGGCAGACGGAATGGATTCTTCAATCAGGCTGTTGATGTCAGCCGGCAGGATGACGTGACCATAGTCGAAGGTCTGATTCTGACCCGTAATGCCCGTCTTCTGGTTCGTTTCCTTCCAAAGATCTGCCTGATCTTTCACAACCATCGTCACCGAAACGTTGTCCTTTGAACTGTCGGGATAAATG
>JAEZVR010000160.1 GCA_023420715.1 Bacillota bacterium
GTTTAGAAAATGAGGCGATTGTGGCTTCTAAAAACAGTTGATACGCATCGATTTCGCCTGTAAGCAGAGGGGTTAATCCATTTGACAATGTATAGGAAGGCAAGGTAAAAGCAGGGATATCCGCCACTTTTTGACGAAAATAGGCCGCCATTTCAGCCGTTTTCTGAACAATGACAGAAACCCCTCCCTGCGCTTTAATTTGATCTATTCGACACCTTAATTGATCAATCAGACTCAAAGCAGGCGTAAAGGGGGTTTGACCACGCTTTGCATTTAACAAAGCTTGTTTAAGACTGAGGTAATATAAGGTATCCGTATGCTGATTGACCTGCTCCAAGGCCTTGGGCGATAAGACGACCAAACTCAAGCCAGGCGGCAGGGCGAGCGCTTTTTGCGATGTCGTCAAAAGGACATCGATACCGGCTGATGTCATATCAATCGGATCAACCAAAAAAGCGCTAACGGCATCTACAACCAATAAGATATTTTGACGCTGACACCACTCACCGATTTCCTTTAAAGGATATTTTTTGCCAATAGAGGTTTCATGGGCTTGAATATACAAGGCTTTATAAGGCTTATTGGTATAAGGTTTAAGATGTTCAAGCGTTAAATCCTCTGTAAAAGGCAAGGTCAAGACATCTACATCTAAACCATGGATCTTGGCCATTTCATAAAAACGATGTCCAAAAGATCCACCATCCACCACCAAAACCGATGTGCCTTTTGGCCATAGTCCAGCAATACATGCCTCCATTGCACCCGTTCCCGAACAAGTTAACAAAACAGATTTTGCACCTGTCGGAGCCTGTGCTAAAGACAAAATATCCACTTCGAGTTGATGCATAAACTGAGAGAAATCAGCTGTTCTAAAATAAGGCAATGGCCGACTACCAACAGCTAAAATCTCTGGGTCCATTTGAACAGGACCAACCGTAAAAAGTGTCGTTTGATTACTCATATGGGCATTATATCAAATTGGGACAAACAAACATGCCTTCGTTTCATCTGCAAAAACGTAGTAAAATAACATACAAATCCATGGGCATCCAAAAAAACAGGTTATGGAGGTCAACATGTCTGATCATGCTACATCTTTTTTTAAACAGTTAAAACCGCAGGCAATGTTATTTTTTATTGGCATTGGCGGCATTAGTATGTCCGGATTAGCAGAAATGGCATATCGTCTTGGCTATCGTGTGACAGGGTCTGACAGACAAGCTAACGAGCATACCCAACATCTTAACCAACTTGGCATTCATACCTTTGAAGGTCATTCATCGAACCACATTGATGAAACTCATCCGGATTTAATCATCTATACTGCCGCTGTCCATCCAGACAATCCTGAACGGGTTCAGGCTGAAATGAAAGGCATCCACTGCATTGAGCGATCGACATTCTTGGGCTGGATCACCGAAGCTTTTCCCCAAGTGATTAATGTCGCAGGCACCCATGGCAAGACCACAACAACAGCGATGGTTGCCCGCATTTTACAGGCAGAAGGATTGGATCCAACCGTTCATATCGGGGCAGAGCTCGAAGCCTTTCACCACAGCCCAATTCATTTGGGCGAAAAACGCAACCTCTTTGTGTCAGAAGCCTGTGAATACCACAATAGTTTTCACGCGTTTTTATCGACCACAGCGATCATTAATAATATCGAGAGCGATCATATGGACTTCTTTAAGGACATTGATGATTTAGTCCGCTCATTTGCCATTTTTACAGACAAACTAGCAGATGATGGCTGGTTGATCCTGCCACAATGGGGCAAACATATGTTGCATCTGTACACGGAAATTGCCAAACGACGCCAGGCCAACCATCGCCCCATGCCCCGTATCATCACTTTTGGTCAAACAGCACCTGAGGCGGCTTGTTACCAGCGATATATAACCGACTTAAAACGTTATCCCGAGGCTGCCGCCAAATGGCCCACCCGACCGACGGTGCGATATGATAATTTGACATTTATCCATGGTCTGCCTGCTTTTGATGTCACAATCAAAGATAAGCCTTTCATACATCTTAAACTTCAAGTGCCTGGACAACATAATGTGGACAATGCTGTTGCGAGTATTGCAGCAGCCTATTTTAATGGTGCCAATGCCGAGGCTTGTCATAGCATTTTGTCTCGTTTTACAGGGGCTGAAGGTCGGTATACCATCAAGGGAACCTATCGAGGTGCAACCGTTGTCAGCGATTACGCTCATCATCCATCTGCCACAAAAGCAACGCTTGCTGCAGCCGAAAAAATGCCTCATCGTCATATTTGGGTGGTGTATCAGCCACTGACCTATAATCGCGTAAAACTGTTTTTCGACAAATATGTAGATGTTTTAAAGGATTACCCACACACCATTTTTTACGAAATTTATAGTGATCGGGAAAAATATGACTATGGCATGAGTTCTAAACTCATTTGTGATGAAATTAATAAAAAAGGTGGCAGCGCTGAATTTGCCACATCCTACAAAGATGTTGTCAAAAAATTGAACCGCCATGTGGGTCCTCAAGATATTATTTTGTTCCTAGGCCCTGAACAAGTCCGACAATTTGCCGATAAATTGGTTTTAGAGGCAGATGGTGTTAAAGCGCCAGAACGTGTGCAATGATGTGCTTTGAAGATGAAATCATCGCGTATTGGAATAACAGGGCGGCGGCTTTTTCTCAGCATACCGAACGCCGTCTGGGTTATCCGTGTTCACAACATTGGCAAAAACTAATTTTGGATCACCTGCCCAATCAGTCTAAGTTGCACATCATCGATATGGGGTGTGGCGCTGGATTCTTTAGCTTGCTCATGGCAAAGGCTGGACATCGTGTAACGGGGCTTGACCTCTCGCCAGAAATGCTCAAAAAAGCCCAGCTATTGGCAGAACAAAACGGTATTTCGATGACTTGGAAACAAGCACCGGCAGATCGTACACCTTTTCCCGATGACTATTTTGATGTTGTCCTGAGTCGCAATCTAAGTTGGACTGTACCCCGTCTAGATCAACTCTACCTCGAATGGCATAGACTGCTCAAACCTGGTGGTTTCTTGCTGAATTTCGATGCAGACTATGGCAAAGTGCTATTTGCTTCGCCTAGCAAGGATCCCAAAGATCATGATGAGTTAGATCGATCAACCTTAAAATGGTGTGATGCATTAAAGGACAAATGCCAGAGTAATCATCTGGATCGTCCATTAGCTGACCTTCGTTTTCTGAAGAATATGGGATTTAATACACGCTGTTTGCCAGACATCTCACCTTTTATTCCCTATGATGATCAATATACGAGTCATGGGCTCAAAATGTTTTTGATCATTGCTCAAAAGGCAGATTAAACGTCATCCAAATATCGTCTAGATCACCCTGAATTTCATTGCAATTTTATAGGTGTTGTCTTATGATGAATCTGAATAAATTGCCTGTTTGATGCATGTGCAATTAAAATTTCCTAGGAGGTTAACATGTATATTGATAAAACCCTTAAACGTGGTTACAACGCTTATACAGACGTTGATGTTCGAGATGGCGAAGGTTCTTTAATGGATGTTGGGATGCTCATTCTCGAAGATGGTGATACATACACATTTGGTGATCCGAAAAAAGAAATTTCTTGGTTGTTATTCGCGGGGGAAGCAACCGTCGAATTTAATGGGCAAACTGTCCGAATGAATCGGCCGAATCCTTTCGACTATAATCCGTGGTGTATTCTCATGTCTGCTGGTGATTCCTGCACCTTAACCGCCCATTCTCATTGTGAATTCTATGTTCAAGCAACGTATAACGACAGAAAATACGAAACCCATCTCTATACACCGGACGAAACGCATACCTGGCGTCGCGGTGCAGATGGTGAGTTGAATAACCTCATGAAGCGAGATGTCAGAACCTGTTATGATTATGAAAGCGCACCATGGTCAAATATGGTTTTGGGTGAGGTTGTTAACCTCCCTGGTCGTTGGTCAAGTTATCCGCCCCATGGTCATCCTCAACCAGAGGTTTATCTCTATTATTTTGAAAAACCAATGGGATTTGGTGCAGGCTGGAGTAATGGCGAAGTGCATGAACTTCATCATCACGGCGCCAGCATCATCACAGAGGGAACTCACTCGCAGGTTATGGCGCCTGGCTATGCCTGTTGCTATACCTGGGGCATCCGGCATCTTGACGGAAACCCTTGGGAGAAAACACGTATCGACGATCCTCAGCACGTCTGGTTATTGGATAATCCTGATTACTGGGGAAAAAATGATTAAACCAAAGCTCTCAACTCAGTTGAGAGCTTTTTGATTTCATCAATTTCTCAATCGTCTGATAAAATAGGTCTATGTCTAAACTGAGCAAATCTCAAAAAAACAATATCGCGTTCGTACAGTCTAAACCAAAATCTAAATTCTGGCTGACCTTATACCGTGGTTTAATCATCTGTCTTATTTTGGTCTCCATGGTTGGTTTGTACACGATTTATGCCTGGATCGGACCTTATCTCAGCAACAAAAATCTTGCGCCTCACCACACCTTGCAAAGTGCATTCAGCCAGGATGTCGGTTTTTCGACGGACCGTATCTATTTAACCCGGCAACCCAAGGAAAAATGGCTCAGAACATGCTGGGTAATTGATCAGGCCACAAATCAGCTTAAAATCGCCACGCATTTCATAGATACATTGCAAGAATCAGACCGCCTAATTCTATTTGGTGCTTTATTGATGGCGGCAGAACGCAATGTCCATATTGAATTATTAGTAGACGGCCTGATATCGGATGACGTGTGTCATAAAATGCTCAAAATGTTGCATCACGCCAATATTCGAATCAAGATTTATCAACCGTCCAACTTCTTACAGCCGTGGACTTACCCCAATCGTATGCAGGAAAATTTCATCTTATCTGATAACCGTTTGTGTTGGTATGTCCAGGGTGACACATTAGCATCGAAGCAATTGCAATCCGAAGATTATGGCTGTCTAATTTACAATTCAAATGCCAATACACCCAATGAACAAAGAAGTGTCTTAGCTGATTTCAACAATTATTTTACAGCTTTATGGCATACCGCCTTCGCGCATGATACCCCGTCCAATATTGACCGTTCTAGTGGCGAAGAGGCCAAAGAACGTTTTCTGCAATATCAGGCCACCGAAAATCAATGGGATTATTTTCAACTTAAAGAAAAAACGATTCCAGTAAAAGGTCTTACCCTTCTTAAAAATCCGGTTAATCAGCAAAATAAAGAGCCTTATATATGGCATCAATTCTCAAATATCATTCTAAAAGAAAAAGCGCCTGTCTATTGGATATCACCACGCTTTGCTTTTTCTGATGATATGAAAACGGATATCAAAGCCTGGTTAGCCGCAAAAATCCCTCTGACAACACTAACAGAGGTTCCGAGCGATGATCTCAAAGGCGCAGATGTCCAATTTCATCTGAATCAATGGCATCAGATAAATCCTGGTATTCAATTTAGTAAACAAGCCGTTCCCAATCTCTGTTTAGTTGGGCAGGACATCCTATTTTTGGGGCATTACAAACCCACTTTAGGCAGTACCTATACCTATGTTTCGAGTTTGTTGATGATTAAATCAGCAAATCTTGCAGATCATGTCAAACAAGATTTGCTGCCCCAAATTGAATCGATAGAAAAGCATACCTTGAACGAGCAATTTGGCAAACGCCAAATATGGGTTTTCTTAAAAGGCTTATTCGTCCAATTCTTCCGCAATGTCTTGATTTGATTGAATCCCAATCTGTCTTTCAAGGTAGGTAACAATTTGATCCAAGCATTTGCCATAGGTCTCATCATCAAAACCATAGGGGTCGCTAATCTCTTGATCAAAGCCGAGCAACCGAACCTTATTTTGATCCGCTTTCGAAAGCATTGATTTTAAAATGGCGGCATGACTTTTGGTCATCACAAAAATGACATCTGCCCATTGAACCAAAGCTGAAGAGCAGGGTTGAGATTGATGGGGCATCACCTGTCCGAAGCGTTCAGTTAAAGCGCGTTCTGCCTGAGGCATCATGGATAAACCTGGTTGGGCATACAGCCCGCAGGACTGCGCTTCATCTAAACGATGATGTCGATTGGTCAAATGTTTAAAGGCTTGTTCTGCCATTGGACTACGACAGGTATTTCCTGTACAGACAAATAAATAATGCATAAAATCACTTTAATTGAGCCGGCCTTGGCTGGCAAGCTTTTTCAAGACGGTTTAGATAAGCATCTACCCACTCACCTGCCTCAAAACGTGGTACTAGGATGGATTGAACGCCCAGTTGATCTAAGCTGCGCAGCGCATGATAGAAATGCTGACCAGCTTCTTTTGAGTTTGCCATCTCGCCATAGCAATAGAAGTATCGCTTACCCGATCCATGCAATGCCACCACCTGACCAATTTGAAGCGGCGGGTGGTACCCAAAGTTTTTCCAATCCGCCTGAGTCAGCATGATGCCAATCGAGGCTTGAAAATCGACATCCGATGCAATATCCGTTAAAGCCAGTGGTGGTTGATAAGCAATCACTGGGCAGCTTGGCGCATAATGGCGATATTTCATCCCTGGCGCACGGGGTTTTTCGACATCATCTAATTGATGCTGACCAGACTGCAAAAGCATTTCTTGCCAATCTCGGTCGGAAAAGCTAATCTCGTATTTTAATAACACATTTAAGATATCGGATGCACTATAGGCACCTGGTCGAAGAATCACGGGCTTGTCTGTTAA
Organism: Bacillota bacterium; assembly: GCA_023420715.1. Classification (GTDB taxonomy): domain Bacteria; phylum Bacillota; class Clostridia; order Saccharofermentanales; family Fastidiosipilaceae; genus JAEZVR01. The sequence goes on from JAEZVR010000160.1 coordinate 6,722, forward strand.
ATCCAAGACTGTGGATTCTAGGCCGATTTTGGCATATCCAGCATCGACAACATAGGGTATTCTACCAGAAAAATCTGCCAGAACATGGTCCGCTGATGTTGGACTTGGCGTGCCAGATAAATTGGCAGAAGGTGCCGCAACAGCCTGACCGCTTTGCACCATGAGTGCACGTGCAACTGCCAATTCCGGCAGACGAATGCCAACGGTCTCACCACCTGCTGTAACAGCATCCGGAACGAGATCAGAGCGTGGTAAAACCAAAGTTAATGGACCTGGCATCAGATGATCTATCAGGCATTGAGCCCCTAACGATAAAGTGCGCACAAGGGGAGCGATCTGGCGCTTTGAGCCGACATGCACAATGAGGGGATTATCATTTGGACGACCCTTAAGTGTAAAAATACGTTCAATGGCCTCGGGAAATGCAATGGATGCCCCAAGTCCATAAACGGTTTCTGTGGGAATACCGATAACAGCACCAGAAGCCAATGCATGAGCAGCTGGTTTTAAAAGTGGAAAGAGTACGTCCTGAACGGGCTTAGAGCATGCCCCTGTCTCCCCATCCAACCAATTTTGATCTTGAATAAAAACCTTGGGTACAACAATGCGCTTTGTCATCATGATTCAACCATCTGAGTGATCCGCTCTGCTTCCATCAAAGGTTGCACCAACAAATTTAATTGGCCGGATAAAATATCGTCCAACTTGTACAGTGTTAAATTAATACGATGATCTGTCACACGACTTTGATGATAGTTATAGGTACGAATACGTTCGCTGCGATCCCCAGTACCCACTTGTTGTTGTCTTTCTTTTGAGACGGCATCAGCCTGGGCCTGTTCTGCCATGTCGTATAATTTTGACCGCAACATCTTCATTGCCTTGTCTTTGTTCTTATGTTGAGATCGTTCATCTTGACATTGTACAACCACACCCGTTGGTTTATGGGTAATCCTTATGGCAGATGATGTTTTATTGACGTGCTGTCCACCTGCGCCAGATGCCCGATAAGTATCGATTTGCAAATCATCTGGATGAATATCAATGGCAACATCATCGACTTCTGGCATGATGGCAACCGTACAAGTCGAGGTGTGAATACGTCCACCAGATTCGGTAACTGGAACTCTCTGTACACGGTGCACACCCATTTCATATTTAAATCGACTGTAGGCTCCTTGTCCGGAAATCAAAAAAACACCTTCTTTTAGGCCGCCCAATTCGGTCAGAGAGAGATCTACCATTTCCCATTGAAAACCAAGTTGGATTGCGTATGCGTGATACATCTGCATCAAAACCTGGGCAAATAAGGCAGCCTCTTCCCCGCCGGCACCACTGCGGATTTCCAGATAGACATTTGCCATATCCTTTGGATCAGAAATCTGCATCAATTCTTCTAACTCAGCTTCGATCGCTTGTGCTCGCATCGATAACGTTTTCGCTTCAGTTTTAAGCCACGCACTCATATCTGGCTGTTTACCGTCGTCACTTGTCATCAAAGCTTGCACCTCTGCCAATTCAGTCTGAATCTGACACCAAGATTCATACCGTTTTGCAACAGGTTCAAGGTCATTATGCTCTTTAATGATTTGTTGATATCGCGCAAGATCTGAGAAAATATCCGGCTGACTTAATACCGTTACCAGCTCATCATACCGCGCTTTAATTTTTTGATACCGATTTTCGATACTCATCTTTAACTCCGATATTGCAAGACCAAAACGCGATCTCTTCCGGCAAGATCTTGTCGCGCCGAGACCACTTCCCATCCACCTTGATCTTGAATGATGTGGACGAGGGCCTCTTTTTGATCATATCCATGTTCTAGTATAAAAAAACCACCAGATTTAAGCCAACGTTTGGCTTGTTCCAAGCAAATCCGATATGGATCCAACCCATCCATTCCACCATCTAATGCCAAATGCGGTTCATACTGACACACACTTTTATCCAAGGTCGAAATGACCTGAGTTGGAATATAAGGTGGATTCATTAAAATCAAATCAACAGCATCCAAATGTGAGCTGGCCTCTAGCCAATTCGCTTGAAACAGCGTAATGCAGTCGCCATAAGCATGATACATCACATTTTCACCTGCCACGGACAGCGCATCCGCTGATATGTCCGAAGCAAAAATGTGCAGGGGTACGGGACATTCAGATGACAAATATTGTTGCATCAAAGCGATACTCAATGCCCCAGAACCCACACAGGGTTCCCAGACAATACGTTTACCTGTCCCCTTCATATTTAAAAGGACTTGCAAAGTTGCTTCGACTAAAATTTCACTATCTGGCCTTGGAATAAGAACAGATTGATTGACCCGAATGATCAGATCATCAAAATATGTCCAACCTAAAATGTATGGCACAGGGCAATGTGATTGAAACAAAGATAACGCCCGTTCAATTTCTATCACGTCAACGGAGCAGTTATGTTGAATTTGACCGAGGAGTTTGGCTTGACGAAATTGTTGTGGGGTTAAACCAAGCAATCCAGCATAGAGTAACGTGGCAATCGCATAAGGATCATCCTCTTCCAAAGCCGGTTGAGCATGAGTTTTAAGCCATGCAGCCATCTTTGAGATTTGTTGATCCGCTGGGTGCTCATTCATGACTGGTCCCCAAGCCATTGATCTTTGCCTGTTTCCGATGGTAAGACAGATTCGAGCGCTAAAATCGCTACTTCTAGCATACTGTCATCCGGTTCTTTTGTGGTGAGTTTTTGTAACCACAGACCAGGTTTGGCAAGACATTTTCCAAGACCGACATCATCATGTGCACCGATCCAGCGTTGTAATTCAAAGGCTATCCCTGCGACAAGCGGAATGCAAATCAAGCGAATCATTAAATTAATGATGGGATGATACCAGCCTAGAAACGCAAAAACAAAGGTACTCAAAAAGACCACCAAAAATAAAAAGGAAGTACCACACCTCGGATGCAAACGACTAAACTTGCGCACACTTTCAACCGTCAGCGGGGCCTGATGTTCATAACAGGCGATGGTTTTATGTTCTGCGCCATGATACGCCCAAGTACGAGAAATGGCTTTTGACTTTGTTGTCAGCCAAATATAAGCAATTAGAATGCCCAAACGGATTAAACCCTCCATCAAATTCAAGCCAATCATTTGATGAAGTTGGTCCCCTTGAGCCCCAAGCAATTGTGCACAGCCTTGAACGATTAAATTGGGCAAAACAACAAATAAACCAAGACCACATAGAATGCCAAAAGCCACCGCCAGTAAACTCCAAAAACGCTCTAGAGATGTTGTCGACTTTTGTTTCGGTACTGTTTTTGAAACTGATTTTGCCACCTCATTTGCTAAAGAGGTCTCCCTGCCCATCGGAGGAGAATCAAGATAAGCTTGATCGCCAAAAGAGGTTTCGTCTGGAATCTGTTGAATGGGTGCTTCCAATGAATTCAGATCTGCCGCGCGTGACAAAGCTTTTACGCCCATAGCCATTTGACCAAAAAGCCGAATCACCCCACGTAGGACAGGATATTGTCCCCATTTTCCATAGCGTTTTGAAGGGCGCATTTCGCGATAAAGCCTACCATCATTTAAGCGAACCACCAGGGCAGTTTGATCTGGTCCGATCATCATTAAGCCCTCAATCAGTGCCTGCCCACCAATCGTTGTCCGGTAAGGTGCTGTCTTCTGTTGGCTCATGTCATCCTCCGAGTTTAAAAAAGAGGGCTCTGCCCTCTTTTTTATTTTTGATTTTTTTCCATACGGCGTTTAAATTTATCAACACGTCCGCCTGTGTCAACCAATTTCTGTTTTCCAGTAAAAAATGGATGACAATTGGAACAAATGTCGACATTAATTGTTTCTTCTGTGGAACGGGTTTCAAAAGTGTTACCACAGGCGCAACGCACCGTACACTTTTGATAAGTTGGATGAATACCCTGTTTCATAAATTCTCCTTTGCATTTGCATGGCGCGTCAATCTGCAGAAGACGTATGCCATACCGGCTAATAACGAATGAATTATAATCACTTCAGCCTTTGACGTCAAGTCTGCTCAGCTTCAAATGGAGCAGATTCAGGTGATGAGGATTTTTTCATTTGTAACGGGGCTTGAATCCGTGCAACCAATTTACCCAAAAGACGCCGTGGCAAAATTTTAGATAAGGCAATGACAATTTTGTTCATCAACCCAGGGGTCACACTGCGTTTTTTATGTTCAAAGGCTTTCAAAATGATATCTGCCGCTTGATCGGGTGACATTGAACCGTTGACCATCACCTTACCTGCGCGCTTTGAAAAAGGTGTAGCAAGTGCCCCGGGCCTAGCAATACAAAAATGAATACCCGGTTCTTCAATCATCATCGCTTCAAAAAAAGATTGAACAAACGATTTAGCGGCATAGTACACAGCGGTATAGGGACCAGGTTGGTACGCCCCGGTGGAGGAAATTTGCAAAACTCGACCACTTGACTGATATAAGTCTGTTCGCAAAAGTGCAAACAGATGAATGCAAGCCTCCAGATTAATTGCCAAAATCTGAGAAACCTGTTCTGGCTGAAGGCATCGATACAAACCAGCATCATTCCCACCAGCATTATTAATGAGCGCCCCAATACAGAGCCCCTGGGCATGCAGATCACGCACCAGCTGTTCACGTTCAGAAGCGTTGGCCAAATCAACGATAAAAGGAATCACGGATTGAGCGCCGAGAGATTGGCAAGCTTTCCGGCAGGCTTCTAAACCATCTTTGGAACGACCCGCAATGACCAGCACGCGTTCTGGATGATGGTTGGCATACCACTTCGCCATTTCGAAGCCCAAACCCGATGAGGCACCCGTAATTAAAATGGCTTCTGTCATATGTCGTAGCCCTGATCTGAAATCCATTGCAACCAGTCTGGATGAGGAAGCGTTGCATAATGGGAGCGTATCTGTTCTTTGAATGGGCGAGAAGTGATCTTCGGATTTCTCAAATCAACATATTGCGTTTGCCAAATATCATAATCAGCCAGCTCGGCCTGACACGCCTCATCTGTCAAACAACGATATTGATTACAGTGAAAAATAGATTTCACCTCAAGTTTTGGCTTATATTGCGGAGAATTAGCAGGCTCTCCAAAACCAAGTCCAATCACTGGAAATGTATGTCGCGGCAATTTTAATAACGAGATCAACTTGGACACATCGTTTAAAAGAGAGCCTAAAAAAACAGCACCGAGTCCTAATCCCTCAATCGCTTGATTGACATTATGTGCCGCTAAACAGGCATCTTGAAAGCCTTGAATAAAACGATAAAAAGGCAAAGTTGTTTTGGTATCTTGATCCACCCCGTTGAGATAAGCGAGGTTGCGATGACTGTCTGCAATAAAAATCCAAACCATCGGCATATCCGAGATATAGCTTTGTTTTCCAATCTTTGCCAATTCCGCCAATAGAGACCGATCTGTGATTTCAATCACGCTGTATTGCTGGAGATGCAAGCTTGAACCGCCCGATCGACATACAGCCCGCAGTTGATCTAGGATGGATTCAGGAATCGGTTTTTGGGTAAAATGCCGTATGG
>JAEZVR010000043.1 GCA_023420715.1 Bacillota bacterium
AAAGTATTCATTTCAGATTTAGTGAGATCGCTAAAATACCCTTTCAACAGGGCTTCTTCTTGCGTGCGTTCAATTTTTTCATAAATACCCAAAAGTGTATCCATGATTTCATTAACATAAGCGTTCATGTGCTGCCTCTAAAAAAGGCCACCCTCCGAAGAGAATGGCCATCGAACCGTAAAGACTTAAGCCTTTGCCAGACGGGCCGTATCCATGGCAATCATCCATTCCTCATTGGTTGGAATGACCAGCACATCGACCTTAGATTCCCGACTCGCAACATTGCCCATCTCACCACGCGGTAAATCCAGATTGGCTTGAACGTCGAAATCGATTCCCAAGAATTGGAGATCCGAACAAATGGCTTGCCGAACACCCTTGTCATTTTCGCCCACACCAGCTGTAAAGACCAAAGCATCCACGCCACCCATAGCTGCAATATAGGACCCCACGACTTTACGGCATTGGTAAGCAAACATCGCCAGAGCCAGTTTGGCACGTTCATTGCCTGCGTTCATTGCTTCTTCCAAATCTCTAAAATCTGAACTCACACCCGAAATACCGAGCATACCAGAATCTTTATTTAAGAGATTATCGATTTCATCGACGGACTTACCCATCTGATTCATTAAATATTTGACAATCGCTGGATCAATATCCCCGCATCGCGTACCCATGGGCACACCAGCTAAAGGCGTAAGCCCCATTGTCGTATCGACACAACGGCCCCCATCCACTGCAGCAATCGAAGATCCATTGCCTAAATGCAAGGTAATAATTTTTAGTTCTTTTGGATCTTTGCCCAAATACTGTGCGGCCTGTGCTGAAACATACTGATGCGATGTGCCATGAAAGCCATAGCGACGAACACCATAGCGTTCATACGCTTCGTAAGGCAAGGCATACATATAGGCGTAGTCTGGCATGGTCTGATGGAAAGCCGTATCAAAAACGGCCACCATCGGCACACCAGGAATGGCTTTTTCGCAGGCTTCAATCCCCGTCATATTTGCTGGATTGTGCAAAGGTGCAAGGGGAAAGCAATCGCGAATGGCTTGTTTAACATCATCCGTAATTTTGGCAGAAGTGGCAAAACGTTCACCGCCATGCACCACCCGGTGTCCCACAGCTTCTATTTCATCCAACTGAGCAATGACACCATGTTCTTGATGCAAAAGCGCATCGACGACAGCGGCAATCGCCTCAGCATGAGTCGGCATCGGTAAAACCTGGGTAACTGCCGGCTGACCCATTTTTGTATGTTTGATCTGAGAGCCATCCAGGCCAATTCGTTCACATAACCCCTTGGCAAAGACTTCCCCTGAGACATTTTCCATCAATTGATATTTTAATGATGAACTTCCTGCATTGATGACTAAAATTTTCATGCTTGTTCTCCTGCCATATTTTGAGCTTGGACAGCTGTAATCGCCACAACACCGACAATATCATCGGCACTACAGCCACGGGATAAGTCGTTAACTGGCTTGGCAATCCCTTGGGTTACTGGCCCATAGGCTTCTGCCCCGCCTAGACGCTGAACCAATTTATAACCAATATTACCGGCATCCAAGGTCGGGAAAATCAGCGTGTTCGCGTGACCTGCGACAGAACTTCCTGGCGCCTTAGACGCCGCAACACTCTCTACAAGTGCGGCATCGAGTTGGAGCTCACCATCCAATTTGAGATAAGGGGCTTTTTCTTTTGCCATACGGGTAGCTTCGACCACTTTATCCACCAACGGATTATTCGCACTGCCTTTTGTCGAATAAGAAAGCATGGCAACCCGAGGTTCACTTTGAGTCAACAACTCAAAGGTCTTCGCTGCAGAGATGGCGATTTCAGACAATTCCTCCGCTGTTGGATTTTCCACCAACCCACAATCGGAGAAGACAAAAACACCGTCTTCGCCATAGGTGCAATTCGGACAAACCATCAAAAAGAAGCAGGAAACGAGCTTCGTCCCTGGTGCGGTTTTAAGAATTTGCAAGGAGGGACGCAAGGTATCTGCAGAACTGTGAACCGCCCCCGAAACCATGCCATCCGCATAGCCCATTTTAACCAGCATCACACCAAAGTATGACACATCGAACATAATGCGCTTTGCCTGTTCTAAGGTTACGCCTTTATTCTTACGCAATTCATAGAAAACTTCCGCATACTCATCCAATTGATCAAAATGACGCGGATCAACAATCTCGGTTTTACTAATATCTAATTCTAGTTCACGCGCCTTGTGATTTAATTCCTCTGGATCACCAACAAGAATAATATCTGCCATGTCCATTTTTTGGACTTTGGCCGCCGCTTCTAAGACACGTGGATCATAAGACTCTGGTAAAACGATCCGTTTCTTATCTTGTTTTGCTCTTGTGTACAATTTTTGAATAAAAAAGCTCATAACGCATACCTTCCTTGACATCGAACTGACCGACTCAGTCATGTCCATTGCATTCGTAGAATTAGTATAATAAGTTTAACCGGTGTTCTCAACAATAAATGCGAATTTTTTGTGCATCTTACCGAATGTCCAACCCGTCATCACACCGATAAACAGAGGTAACCATGAAGACCATTGGTCTGATTACTGAATACAACCCGTTTCACAATGGCCATTTGCACCAGCTCGACCTCGTGCGCAATGCACATTCAGAAGAGGTTGCTTTTGTCGCCGTCATGAGTGGCCCGTGGACACAGCGCGGGGAGCCAAGCATCGTCAATCGCTGGACCAAAACCAAGCAAGCCCTCTCGTGTGGCGTGAACTTGGTCATCGAGATGCCTGTAGCCTATAGCTGTGCGCCAGCACCTATTTTTGCCAACATGGCGATAAAACTTTTAAGCAGTTTGGGGATCGTGAGCACCTTTGCTTGCGGCAGTGAAACAACACTAGAAGAGCGCCAAATCCTCCATCGTATCGCCGAAATATTCGAAGACGAACCTGATGAATTATCTCAAGAAATTAAGAAAAATCTCTCAAATGGCTGGAGTTATAGCGCCAGTTGCGCCAAAGCTTTAAGCGAATATTATGCGATGCAGGGAGAAAACAAAACATCATTAATTGTCCAAAAATTACTAAAAGGCAGTAACAATTGGCTCTGCATCGAATATCTCAAAGCGAATCGCAAACTGACCAAGCCATTAAAACCACATATTCACGCACGTGAAGGCACAACCTATTTATCGCCCCATCTCTCTCAACCCGAACAACCGAGCGATTGTACGTATCATTCAAGCGCACGTGCCATCAGAACCTATCTTCAGGAATTAATGACCCAAGCGGATGCTCTTCCTGACATACGGGCGCTTGCCCTGGAACAGTTTCGCCCACTCTTTGCACATATGCCAGACCAAGCTTTGGCTCCACTTTTATACGCGCTACAGACTGGTCAGTACATCAATCTCAACACCTATGCAGAAGCTTGTATTAGATGCTTACTTGCAGATACGCCCCAGCATCTGGCCACTTACTTCGGCTGGGACATCCAGCTGGCCAAACGCACATTAAACCACCTCTATTTCCTCGATCGATCCCACAAAAAAGGACATTGTTGGGAAGATCTCATCAATGCATTGGAAGCCAAACACCTCACAAGCGCACAAATTCAGCGCGCTTTAGCACAGCGATATCTCGGGATTCAGCAAACAGATCATGAACTGTTCAAAGACGCTCAACCCTTATTTATACGTGTGCTCGGCTTTGATCAAACGGGGCGATATTTACTGAAGCACCTGAAAACCGATACTGATATTCCCATTTTTATGCGGGCATCAGACGAATTAAGCACTTCTGCTTATTCCCCTGCACTAAAACGCCTCATTGAAATAGACCATCTCGCCCATTGGCAATGGCAATGGCTTGCTAAAACTGGCAATACCGCGTTGGAACGGCAAGCGCCAATCCAGTACAAGCGACCAAAAACAAAGAAACTGGTCTTTTGAGCACCAATATCGTTACAATAGAGTTAATTTTAATTGAAGGTAGAAACTTATGAGCAAAACCTCAACGATTTATGACACATTAAAAGCAAGGGGCTACATTGCCCAAACAACAAACGAAGCTGCGATTCGCGACTTACTTTCAAAACCTGGTACAACCTTTTATATCGGCTTTGACCCCACCGCAGACAGTCTGCATGTCGGCCATTTTGTCACCATGATGGTCATGGCCCATTTACAACGTGCCGGACACCGACCCATTGCATTATTGGGCGGTGGAACTGGAATGGTTGGCGATCCTTCCGGACGCACAGATTTAAGACAAGTGCTCACGCCAGAGACCATACAACATAACGTATCCCGTTTTAGGGAACAAATGAAAATCCTGGTCAATTTCGAAGATGATCAGGCCATCATGGTGGATAACGCCGAGTGGTTAATGCCTCTAAATTATATTGATTTTTTGCGGGAAGTCGGTTCATGTTTTTCTGTAAACCGCATGCTCACTGCCGAATGCTATAAACAACGAATGGAAAAAGGGCTCACCTTCCTTGAATTCAATTATATGCTCATGCAAGGCTACGACTTTCTGATGCTGTATCGAAAATATGGGTGTTTACTCGAAATCGGGGGCGATGATCAATGGTCAAACATTTTAGCCGGTATCGATCTCATCCGCCGCAAAGAACAGCAAGAGGCCTATGGCCTCACCCTAAAACTCCTCACAACCAGCGAAGGCACCAAAATGGGGAAAACCGCCAAGGGCGCACTCTGGCTCGATCCCAATCGCACCCCACCTTTTGATTTTTATCAATATTGGCGCAATATTGATGATGCAGATGTCATCAACTGCTTGAAGCTGCTGACCTTCGTTCCTTTAGACGAGATCGACAATTACGCAACCTTCGAAGGTGCTGCCATAAACGAAGCCAAAAAACGTCTTGCCTACGAAGTGACCAAAATTGTACACGGGGAAGAGGCCGCACAAGTCGCACAAGAACAGGCGCTAGCGCTCTTTGCCGGAGCTGGACGCAGTGAGACAATGCCGACCACCGATTTGGCGCTTGCCGAAGTTGAAAAAGGGATCCCGTTACTGGATATCTTGTTAAAAGCCACCCTAATTCCTTCTAAAGCTGAAGGCAAACGTCTCATGAAACAAGGTGGTCTGTATTTAAATGATCAGGCGATCAAAGATTTCGAGTATCTCCTGACCCCTTCAGATTTCACCGACCAGGAAGCGATTCTCCGCAAAGGAAAAAAAGTCTATCACAGACTCCAGCTCATTCAATAAGCACCAACCAAAAATCCCCATCGATCAATTCGATGGGGATTTTACAGTAAACAAAAGCTCCATCCTGAGATAGAGCCTGATCAGACGGGTCAAAGACACCGAAACCTTATTTGGACAACAATTTAGCCAAACGAGATTTTTGACGTGCTGCTGTATTTTTATGCAAAATACCTTTTGCACAAGCTTTATCAATTGCTTTTTGCGCAGCTTTAACATGATCAATCACATTTTCTGCACCTTCTGCAATTGCAGCATCTGCACGTTTAACGATCGTTCTTAAAGCGCTTTTATTTTTCTTATTAATGAGACGTTTATGCTCACTGACAGAAACACGCTTAATGGCAGATTTGATATTCGGCATCTGTTTCACCTCCTGTTAGACTCAACATGTTCTGAGATCATAACACAAAGGCAATCTCAGAACAACTACACCGCACTGAGCGGAATATAAACAAGAAAAAACCCTGATAAACAGGGTATTTGGTCGAGGTGACAGGACTTGAACCTGCGACATCCTGCTCCCAAAACAGGCGCGCTACCAACTGCGCTACACCTCGAAGCCTTAGCTATGTTATC
>JAEZVR010000048.1 GCA_023420715.1 Bacillota bacterium
GATAACAGTCTTGCTTTTAAGCCTGTTAAAATACCGTTTTCATCACAGCCAATCTTGGCATAAATTTCCATCGCATGTCTTTTGGGGTGATAATTAATACTCTCTTGTCGTGTAAAAGATACTTTGACCGGCTTCTTCAGCAAAAATGCGCAAAGCGCAGCCTGGTGCTGCACACTCATATCTTCTTTTCCGCCAAAGCCGCCACCGACAACAGCACTCTTAATATGCACCTTGTCTGTGGGAATGCCCAAATACGTGGCCAATTCGTGATTTTCGTCATAAATACCCTGACCACCGGTAATGACACAAATACCGTCATCGCCTTCTGGATAAGCCACAGCTGTTTCTGGTTCCATAAAAGCATGTTCGGTAAAAGGCAATTCAAATGTGGCTTCAACCACATGGGCAGACGTTGCCAAAGCGGCTTCTGCGTCTCCTCGAATGACTTCTTCATGGTCAAAGCAATTATTTTCTGGAACCACAAAGCGGCCAAACATGTTATAACCTTCGCTGTGAATAATAGGCGCGTCTTCTGCCATGGCTTCCCGCGGACTATTGACAGTGGGTAAAACCTCATAAGTCACTTCAACAGCTTTTGCGGCGGCATCTGCTTGGTCATAAGTTTCAGCAACAACCATGGCCAAGGTGTCCCCGATAAATTTGGTAATTTCGCCAACCGCAATCATCCCCGGCCAATCTTGAGCCAAATGGCCAATATAGCGGGATCCCGGGATATCTTCTGCTGTATAAATGGCAACCACACCAGGCATCTGCCGTGCAGCTGTTGTATCGATACTCAAGATTTTGGCACGGGCATGTTTCGTAAAGACGTTCCGACCATAGAGCATGCCATCCAAGACGTAATCATCCGCATATTTAGCTGTACCAAGCGTCTTGTCTTTTGCATCGACACGGAAAATGGATTCCCCAATCTTTGCCGTCATTTCAAACGGTGGAACGGGTTTATTTTCGCGCAAATATTCCGCAGCGAGCAAAATACCCGCCTCGATTTTGGCATAACCTGTGCAGCGACAAATATTGGTTTTAATGGCATTCTTGACATCTTCACGAGTTGGATTTGGATTTTGATCAATTAATGCCTTGCCGCACATGACCATGCCTGGAATGCAAAAGCCACATTGTACAGAACCAGCTTTGGCAAACGCATAGGCAAAAACCTCTTTTTCGCGATCCGATAAACCTTCAACGGTCAAAACCGTTTCATCCGGCTTGATTTGAGAAAGCTTTTTAATGCAGCTGCGTACCGTTTTTCCACCCAAAATGATGGTACACGTCCCGCAAGCACCTTCCTTACACCCGTTTTTTACGGAAGTTAATCCAAGATCATTCCGCAAAAAATCCATCAATTTTTGATCGATCTCAGATGTATATGTTTTTCCATTAACTTGAATTGTATACATGGCACACCTCTCTTTAATGCCAAACCAACACACGGTTGTTAATCGATAAAATTTTATCATTTATATTTTGTGAAGAAAAGCGTTTTAAAAGATATTTCGATGGATTTTTTTGTGAAATTTGGTTAAAAGAGGCTCAGTAAATCTCAAATTAATCCTAAATCAGCTCTCATCATTTAAATAAAAAAATAAAAAAATCAGACCAGTGATAATTTTTTACCAATTTAAATCAAAAAAAGCCGATGCGACTGCATCGGCTGATTTCATTTGCAAGCGTTGAATTAAGCGACAACCTCTGGCAATGTTGAGCCGCCATAAGGCATGACCAAGACCTTACCGTCTATGCCGACAAGCTTTTGCGCCATCGCATAAGCGGTTTCTATATCTGGTGCTGGGGTCAAGTGGATTTTGCGTACAAATTCATCGGGTAAATCAGAAACCAAAATAACCGTTGCACGCTGTAGCACAAGGGCAATAGCGGCAGCCTTATGCCCGCCTAATACAAAGGTTTCATTGATTTTTTCGACCATTTCATCTGGGGTATACTGGAGCATCCATTTTTCAAACATTTCTTCTCCAAGCCCCTCTGTACAAGCCGCAGTCCAAATAATAACCCCACCATCTCGAACCGCATTTTTGGCATTGTCCAAAGCTTTTTGCGCTTGATACACATTGATGTCCTTCGGAAAACCACCCGGAGAGACAATGACAATATCGGCCGGTTGACTTAAAGGTTTCTTATACAACTGATCCAAATAGGCACAAGCATCTCGATGTGCTGCCACATGATGTCCACTCGAACTGTGAATAATTTCTTTTTTCTCATTCAAGACGACGTTGACAATAAAATCAATCGGGACAAACTGGGTGATGTCATCCATTTCTTCACGAATTGGATTGCCTTCACGCTTACCCGCAACGGCCTCGGGCAAAACCATCATCCGGTGATTGGATTGAATGGAATCATGGGTGGATACACCAGGCATGATCGCTTTTCCCCCACCGCTGTATCCGGCAAAATAATGAAACTCAACATTGCCCACACAGATCACACGATCTGCCTGAACAACTGGGGTAAAGACGTCAACAACGGTACCATTTTTGGTAACACCCAAATGCGTGGTCTCCTTGCCCGAAGGATCTGAATCCATGCAGCGGACGCGATTGTATACAGATTCACCCACTAGTTTTTTCATTTCTTCCGGGGTTTGATGGCGATGTGCACCCAAACCAAAGACAACAAAAATATCCTCATCTGGAATACCGGCACGTTCTAATTCGTCCAAAATGGCCGGCAGGATTTTATAGCTTGGAACAGGACGAGTGATATCGGACGTAATAATACAAACCGATTCACCGGGATGCACGATATCACGCAACTTTGGTGAACCAATCGGATGTTCGAGCGAACGACGCACTTCTGCTTCGCCCGTTAAATCGACTTCGACATCATTTGGTTTTAAGACATCCATCAAATAATCATCTGGAATGGTCAAATCCAAAACGGTCTTTGCATAATTGAGTTGAATATCCATAATCTCCCTTTCGTCATTTATTTTGCCGTAATGTAGCCCTGGTGAACCAGCAATTCAGCCATCAACACACCTCCACCTGCAGCACCTCTCAGCGTATTATGTGACAAACAGGCGAATTTAAAATCGAAGATGGGATCTGGTCTAAGACGACCGAGGGCAATACCCATACCCTTTTGGGTCATGGCATCCAATTTGGCCTGAGGTCGGTTATCTTCCGAAAAATAGGTCAAAAAGGGCTTTGGTGCACTGGGCAAACCCACCTGTTGAGGCAACCCTTCAAAGGACTGCCACCGTGCCAAAATCTCAGCTTCTGTAATCGCTTTTTTAAATTTTACAGCAACCGAAGCTGTGTGTCCCTCTTGAACCGGTACACGATAACATTGTGCGGATATCACCGGCGTTTTTGCGACATCAATCTGATCGGAAAGAAGCTGCCCCCAGATTTTCATGGGTTCTAATTCACTTTTTGCTTCTTCACCACCAATAAAAGGAATTAAATTGGCGCGCATTTCTGGCCATGTTTCGAAGGTTTTTCCCGCGCCAGAAATGGCTTGGTATGTGCTTACCATCAACGCCTCTGGTTCAAACTCGAGCAATGGTGTAATCGCTGGCACATAGCTTTGAATGGAACAATTGGGTTTTGCCACGATAAAACCACGTGTTGTGCCTAGGCGCTTCTTTTGGACATCAATCAAAGCTGTATGATGGGGATTAATTTCAGGGATAATCATCGGCACATCCGGGGTGTTGCGGTTGGCCGAATTATTGGAAATCAGCGGGGTCTCGGTTTTAGCAACGCGTTCTTCCAAATCGATAATGGCGGTTTTATCCATATCGACTGCACAAAAAACCAAATCAACTGATTCACAAAAGGCTTCAATTTGCGCGCTGTCTTGAACAATCATTTGCTTGGCGATCTCCGGCAGCGGTGTATCAATACGCCATCTGCCCTTTAAAGCCGACTCATAGGTTTGATGAGCTGACTGACTAGACGCAGCAAGTGCACTGAGTTCAAACCATGGATGATCCGCCAATAAGGTGACAAAGCGCTGTCCAACATAACCCGTAGCACCAATCACACCAGCTCTTAATTTTCTTTGCATAAACATCCCTTTCTGCAAGACCTGTCGTCTGTTCATTCAATCATATAACAAATATGCGATTCAGGTAAATCAATCCACGACACAAGCAAAGACAAATCATGAATTGTTATAATTATTGTATGGAAAATCAGCAAGAGTTATTTGTGCGGTTAGCAGATTATCTGACCTATCTCGAAGCGATTAAGGGCCGTTCCCCTGGTACGGTCAAAGAATATCGCTATGATTTGGTCATGTTTTTCCGTTTTTTGGTTGCCTGCCCCAGCGGTCAGGATTGTTCGGATGAAACGTTAAAAGCCACATCGATTCAACTGATTGATGATCTATGGTTAAAACAGGTTCAATTATCTGACTGCTATCGTTTCTTAAACTATCTCACCAAAACCCGAAAAGGCTCTGCCGCCAACCGTGCACGTAAAGTGGCTTCAATCAAAGGATTTTTCAGCTATCTCAAGCAAAAGGCGGGTTTGTTGGACTTAGATCCGACCCAGGAATTGGAATCACCAAAAAGGCCCAAACGACTACCCGTCTATCTCAATCTGGAGGAAGCCAAACAACTACTCCGTGTCACGCAACAATCTGAAAAAACATACAGTCTGCGGGATCACTGTATTTTAACCCTCTTCCTAAACTGTGGTTTAAGGCTTTCTGAATTGTGCAGCATCAACGTCACAGATATTCGCGGGGAACAGCTAACCGTCATCGGAAAAGGCAATAAAGAACGAACCATTTATTTAAACAACGCCTGCCTACGAGCCATCGATCAATATCTGCCAGAAAGGCCCAAGCCCAAAGATGCTAAAAATCAGGCTCTTTTTGTGAGTCGACAAGGAAATCGTCTCTCCAAGCCAGCTGTTCAACAACTGATCAAAACCTATATCCAAATGTCTGGATTAGATCCAAAACGGTATTCTACCCATAAGTTACGACACACCGCTGCCACTTTAATGCATAAGTATGGACATGTGGACATTCGCCTACTTCAAATCATTCTTGGGCACGAAAGCGTGGCCACAACAGAAATTTACACCCATGTTGATGTGGATGATCTCCACACGGCAGTTGAACAAAATCCGCTCTCAAATTTATAAAGGAGGCATGTATGGGATACAGATATATCCATACCAATTTTAATGTTTTTGATCTTGATCAGTCACTGCGTTTCTATGCAGAAGCCCTGGGGTTGGTTGAAAAAAGACGAAAAGTGCATCCCGAAGGCAAATTCATTTTGGTCTATCTGGGAAATGATAAAAATGAATTCGAACTTGAACTCACTTGGTTGGCGGACCGAACGGAGCCGTATAACCTTGGGGATGAGGAATTTCACATCTGTTTTAGAACCGATGATTACAATGCAGCCTATCAAAAACATCGAGAGATGGGCTGTATCGCCTATGAAAACCTGGAAATGGGACTCTATTTTATTAAAGATCCAGATGGTTATTGGATCGAGATTGTCCCTGAACGCTAATATTTACGCAAACAAAAAGTGACTGTTCATCCACTTGAAAACGAGGGATAACAGTCACTTTTTTAATCTTGTTTGGCTGAATTATAAACCGACAGCACGATAGAACTCTGCCAAGAAGGGGAAAGGTTTAATGAGCAATAAGAGAATCAGAAAAATAACCAAAACAACCCCTGTGATCATCCGTTTAATTCGTTTGGTACGCCGAACCTCTTCTTGATAAATCTGATAAGCGCCCTCCAATTTGATATATCCCTTTAACCGATACATCTTTGCCCGGCCATGGCGCTTCAACCGATCTAAGGAAAACAAAGGACGACCTTTGGGCATGGAATAGATGTTTGTTTCTTTTTTCCAGCCCTGATTGGCACGCACACTGGATACATAAGGTTGATGATCTTTACCCGTCGGTTGAACCAAATCATGCAAGGTCTGCCGCCGACTGTTAGATGTTATTCTGGAATCGGCTTTGACGCTTTGTCGGGCAGGCTTCTGCCGTGACGTATCCTGTGCGGTTTGTCTCGTCGTTGTAGACATAGGATTTCCTTTACATCATTTCAATAAAGCACTTATAAGCAAGATAAGTGTAATAAAGATCTAATTTATGTGCAATTTCAAAGGGGGAGTGCATGGATAATACCGGCACACCACAATCCAATGCCTCCATACCCAAATTTGCCATATATTTGCAAATGGTACCGCCGCCACCGATATCGACATGACCCATTTCTCCAGTTTGCCAAGGAATACCCGCGGCCTCAAAAGTGCGAATCACCTTTGCCATAAACTCTGCATTTGCATCGCTGGCATCGTACTTCCCACCTGATCCAGTATATTTATTTAAACAAATACCTTTTCCCATGAAGGCTGAATTCAATTTGTCGGAAACACTTGCATAGGTTGGATCGAAACCATTTGTGACGTCTGCCGAAAGCATGACACAGTTCTCGATGAACCGACGGAAAGCCAAGTCATTAAAGGAACCGCTTTGCTTTGCATACAGTTCTGCCAAAACATTTTCGTATATGCGAGATTGGGCACCAGTATTCCCGTCACTGCCAATTTCTTCTTTGTCGCTCAATAAACAGATAACGGTTTTATGCGGCTGTTTGGTCGACATGACTGCTCTTAATGAAGGAAAAGCGCAGACGCGGTCATCGTGACCATAAGCACCAATAAAACTGCGGTCAAAACCGACATCCTTGGCTTCACCAGCTGGAACAATTTCTATTTCTGCAGCGCATAAGTCTTTTTCGACCAAACCATATTTGTCGTTCAGCCATTTTAAAATGTTCAGTTTAAATCGCTGGGAAACTTCGGCATCACCATAGGGTTTACTCCCAATCAGTACATTCAATTCTTCACCTTTTACAATCTGATTCCCCACTCGGGTCAGCTGTTCTTGAGAAAGGTGAATTAAAACTTCTGGAATGGTCACAACTGGATCGCCCGGTTCATCACCCAAGTGAATCTCCACCCGCTCTCCAGACTGAGTCATGACCACCCCGTGCATGGCCAAGGGAATCGTCGTCCATTGATAGCGCTTAATCCCACCATAGTAATGAGTCTTTAATAAAGCCATTTCCCCATCTTCATAAATGGGCAAGGGTTTGAGATCAATTCGTGGCGAATCGATATGAGCACCTAAAAGATTGTATCCCTCAGAAGCAGGCTGTTTGCCAATTACGGCAGCCACCAAACCTTTTCCTTTAATACTCTGATACACCCGATCACCAGGCTGCAAAACTTCGACTTCAGACAAAGGTTTAAACCCATCCGCGGTCAATTGTCGAATCGCATAGTCCACAAATAAGCGCTCAGTTTTACCCTGGTTCAAACAGGTTTTATAAGCTTCTGCAAAGTCGTTTGCAGCCTTCAAGGTCTGTTCATCTGCGATATCATAAAGTGTCTTAAAAGAACACTTTAATTGATCCAATAAGGCTTTTGCATCACTTGAAATATTCAATTTCGTTTCCATCCAATCCTCCAAAACATCGTTTTATTGATTCGTTTGGGCCGCATCGATCGCGTCGAGCTGCGCCAAATATTGACTAATTTGTTTTTCATAACCAAGCGTGGTTGGTCTGTAATAGTTTACATCAGACAAGGCATCTGGCAAATATTGTTGGCTCACGTAATGCTGGGGCGCATCGTGGGCATATTGATAGCCCTCGGCGTATCCCAACTGCCGCATACCGTCGTGTGGTGCATTTCGCAAATGCATGGGAATTTCACCAATATCACGCCGATCGATATCGGCCATAGCCTCATTAATTGCCGCATAAGAAGCATTTGATTTTGGACTTGTCGCAATTAATAAAGCAGCCTCCGCCAATAAGATACGCGCCTCCGGCATACCCACGGCAAGTGCCCCCTGATAAGCCGACATGGCAACCAATAGAGCATTTGGATTTGCCAAACCAACGTCTTCACTGGCACAAATTAAAATCCGTCTGGCGATAAATGCGATATCTTCTCCCGCTTTTAACAATCTTGCCAAGTAGTGAATCGTCGCATCTGGATCGCTCCCGCGCATAGATTTTATAAAAGCAGAGATCACATCATAATGT
>JAEZVR010000072.1 GCA_023420715.1 Bacillota bacterium
CACAGACACAATTTCCGCGTGCAGTTTCAAAGCTGCCGATTCAGCCATATCGCGGGTTGGAATCGTACATGTTTTAAGTAAACTCACTTTAACCAATTCGTACACTCTTAACAAATCATCCAATGACTGATAGGTTGTTTCGCGATCGCCCTCTTTGCCAATAATCAACATCGGCTTTGAGGATTGAGACAATTTGCGCAAATAAGCGCGCTGTTTACCTGTTAGTGCCATATTTTTCCTCTCTGATGTGCCAGATTAAATCATGTCCTGCCGCAAATTATGGAATAAAATCAAATTCCAATTCTTCCATAATAACGGTATCCCCTTCTTGGATACCTGCATCGATTAGAGCATCAATCACCCCATGTCGTCTTAGAATCCGCTGAAAGTAACTTAAAGAATCAACATCATTAAAATTCGTTGAAGCCACAAGATGCTCAGCCCAAGCGCCCAACACATGATAGCCTTCCTGATCCTGCTCGATGGTAAATAAGGCGGTTGGCGCCTCATAAACACGGTGTTCATTTTGTGGGCGTTCATGTAAAACGGTGACCGGTAATTGCGATAATTGAGCTGCTATCGCTTGCAAAATCTCTGTTGTCCCTTCGTGTATGGGTGCACACATTTCGTAGACCTGAAGCCCCCGCTTCTCCATTTCTGCTCGAAAAGCTGCAATTTGATCCGGTGTCGCCAAATCGATTTTAGAAGCAATGACCAGCTGAGGTCGGTTCGCAAGATGCGCATCATGCAAACGAAGTTCCGCATTGATCGCATCAAAGTCCGCTATCGGATCACGCCCCTCGCTACCTGAAACATCAACAAGGTGAACGAGAAGACGAGTACGTTCCACATGCTTTAAGAAGGCGTGACCGAGTCCCATACCTTCATGGGCACCAGGGATTAAGCCGGGGATATCTGCCATCACAAAATGCTGATCTTCAACCGTACATATACCCAGATTAGGGGTTAAGGTTGTAAAATGATAGTCTGCAATTTTAGGTCTAGCCGCACTCACCACAGACAAAAAAGTGGACTTGCCCACATTCGGCATGCCAAGCAGTCCGACATCGGCCAGAAGCTTGAGCTCAATTTTTAAGGTAAATTGTTGACCCACACGACCAGCCTTCGCAAAACGAGGTGCCTGACGAACAGCATTTGCAAACTGGGCATTGCCACGACCACCCCGACCGCCTTTGGCGATAATAACGGTCTGATTCGGCTGATTTAGGTCCGCCAACAACTGATTGCTCTCCACATCATAAATTAGGGTACCAAGTGGCACATCGAGGGTTAAATCCGCACCATTTCTGCCTGTTTTGCGGGAAGTTCCGCCATTCTGACCATCTTCTGCCCGATATTTCCGCTTATAGCGAAAATCCTGAAGACTACTCATATTTTCGTTTGCCCGAAAAATAATATGACCGCCTCTACCGCCATCACCCCCATCTGGACCACCGTTTGGAATATATTTGGCTGTATGAAAGGATACGTGTCCGTCGCCGCCCTTGCCGGCAGCAACCTCAATTTTTGCCTCATCTATAAACATTTTGCTCACCGAATAAAAAAGGTTCAACCTCGCGTTGAACCTCGTTAACCATAAACCCTTTAATCTTAAGCTACAGGGTAAACGCTCACCTTTTTGCGTTTGCGATCTTTCCGCTCATATTTAACAATACCATCAATCAGTGCGAAAAGTGTATCATCTTTACCAATACCCACGTTCGTACCTGGATGAATTTTGGTCCCCCGTTGACGAACCAAGATATTACCAGCTTTAGCAGCTTGCCCATCTGCCTTTTTTGCACCTAAACGTTTTGCCTCTGAATCGCGTCCATTTTTGGTGCTACCCACACCCATTTTATGTGCGAGCAATTGTAAATTAAACCGAATCATCTTTTTTACCTCCACCTGCTATGCAAACTCGAACAAATTTAGAACCATAATTCTGTTGAATTTGCCGACATCCCAACTCAAATGCATCAAATAATAATTGTATCGCGGGCCAATGTTGATGCGTCGACCATGACGGATCAACCGTGCAGCAAATATTGCCATCTTCTAAAACATATTCTGGCTGGATATCCAACAGATCGATGAATGAACCAATGAGTGTTCCAGAAAGTGCTGTAATTGCTGCGCAGATGATGTCCGATCCTGCTGGAGCATAGCCGGCATGGCCTTGGCATCGCATACCATAAATCGAACCATCTGACAGCGTTTGAAGCGTCACTTGAATCATGTGCCGCGCTTTATGAATTAACCGATGGCCTTAATGCAAACACGGGTATAAGGCTGCCGATGACCTTGACGACGACGATAACCCTTTTTTGCTTTATACTTAAAGATACGGATTTTTTTGCCCAGACCTTGTTTGACAATTTCACCCGTCACTTTAGCAGCTGATGCTTGTGCACCAATCTGAGTTTGTTCACCATCGACAATTGCAATGACTTGATCGAAAGTCACGGTATCTCCGACTTCGCCATCAAGCTTTTCGACAAAAATCTCGTCTCCAACGGCAACTTTATATTGTTTGCCACCTGTCAAAATAACTGCATACATCTTTGTGTACCTCCTAAAAGTCTCGCTAAAGCCAGGTTATTGGCACGCCAATATTTGGACCTGCTCTATGCGGTCACTGTGGTAGATTACCATGAGACCATGCTCAAGTCAACAAATTCGACTTATTCAACCGTAACTGATTTCGCTAAATTTCGTGGTTTGTCCACATCTCGACCATTATAGACGGCTACATAATAGGCAAAGAGATGAAGCGGAATAATGCTCAGGATCGGTGCCAGTAGCGGATCGATGACCGGCACTTCAATAACAAAATCTGCAATATCCTTCATTCGATCATCACCTTCTAGACATAAACCAAGAATCGTCGCTCCTCGACTTTTAACTTCCACAAGATTGCTAATCAGCTTATCTCTTAAATGTGGCTGTGTGGCGAGGCCGATGACCAAAACACCTTCTTCAATCAGAGAAATCGTGCCGTGTTTGAGCTCACCCGCAGCAAAGCCCTCCGAATGGATGTACGAAATCTCTTTTAATTTCAGTGAGGCTTCCTGGCACAAGGCATAGTCAATACCACGTCCAATAAAATAGACATCTTTTGCATTGAAATATTGAGCAGCCATCTGTTGAGCAGATTCAATATCGCCCAGTAAGGCATTGATTTGATCCGGCAGTATTTTCATCGACTCAATCAATTCTGTTTTTCGGGATTCACTTATCATCCCCATTTGTTGAGCCATATAGCCCGCCAACATGCAGAAGACCATCACCTGACTCGTATAGCCCTTGGTTGATGCCACCGCAATTTCTGGTCCAGCCCACGTATAAATAACATGATCTGCCTCACGGGCAATACTGCTGCCAACCACATTGACAATTGCCAAGGTTTGCGCACCCAAACGCTTGGCTTCTCGCAAAGCGGCTAACGTATCTGCGGTTTCCCCAGACTGGGTGACAAAAATCACTAGATGCCTGCGATCGATGATGGGTTGACGATAACGAAATTCTGAAGCCAATTCCACATGAACCGGAATCCGCACCAGTTTTTCGATCATATATTGTCCAACCAAACCAGCATGATAAGCCGAACCACAGGCGACAATGTCAATCGCTGTCAATTGCTTCAGATCCTCTGCCGAAAAAGCGATATTTTCAAAAGCAAATCGGCCATCTACAATACGCGGCAACAAGGTGTCCGAAATCGCTTTGGGTTGTTCCATAATTTCCTTCATCATGAAATGCTCATATCCGCCTTTTTCGGCTGCAGATATATCCCAATCCACATGGAAAACATCTTTGGTAATGCTTTCTCCCATGCTATTAAAGAATTTCAACCCACTCGGCGAAACCTCAACCAATTCACCGTCATCGATCAAAAACATGTCTCTTGTATAAGGTAGTAAAGCAGGAATATCTGACGCCACAAACGCACCATCTGGACGAATGGCAGCAATCAGCGGACTATCCTTTTTAACTGCAATAAACCGATCTGGCTCATCCAAACTTAAAACACCGAGCGCATACGAACCTTCCAGACGATGCAACACTTTTAAAACCGTCGTCAATAAATCGCCCGTATCATAATATTCCACCATGTGGGAAACGACTTCCGTATCGGTTTGTGAACGGAAGACAAAACCATGTCGCTCTAGCGTGGCGCGAAGCTCCTGATAGTTCTCGATAATGCCATTGTGCACCACGGCAAAGCGTTCATTCGCACTCAGATGGGGGTGAGAGTTGACATCAGAGGGTTCACCATGGGTGGCCCATCTTGTATGGCCAATGCCCATATGTCCACGGATATTTTGTCCATGCTCTGTCATTGTCTCCAAAACATTCAAGCGACCACGCGCCTTTCGGACCTGGATTTCTGTAGGTCCCATGACAGCCAATCCTGAGGAATCATATCCCCGATATTCCAGTTTGCTCAGCCCATCTAATAAGATCGGCGCTGCCTGAGCAGCTCCGGCATAGCCAATAATGCCACACATGCTGACACCTCCGAAAATTCGTTTTATCTCTATTATATACGCGCTGTAAGGACTAACCTTTACAGCTTGAAATCAAATCCACATTTTATTTTGTAATCAAACGGTCATCGATTTGTAATCTTATAAAATATTAAAAGCGCTTAATATAAGCTTCTCGATCTGCCCCAACCGAGATGTATTGAATGGGACAGCCGACCTGTTCCTCGATCCACTCAATGTAGTCACGCGCCGCTTGTGGCAAAGCATCATAAGTTCGGATGTGGCCAATCTCACAACCCCAGCCTGGTAAATCTTGGTAAACCGCTTTTGCGTTCGCCAATAATCCAGGGAATGGGAAATCCTGTGTCCGACAACCAGCCACCTCGTAATGCGTACAAACAGGTATGGTTTTAAGGTCAGATAAGACATCAAGCTTCGTTAATGCCAATGATGTAGCGCCCTGCATTCTTACGCCATAGCGAGACGCCACCACATCAAAACCACCCACACGGCGTGGCCTGCCCGTTGCTGCGCCATACTCTTGTCCTGCCTCACGCAAAGCATTTCCAGCATCGCCAAAAAGTTCAACAGCAAAAGGCCCTTCGCCCACACAAGAAGAATAGGCTTTGATAATGCCCAAGACCTCATCTGGCGCATGGCCTGGAACACCAGCCCCCAATGGCGCATACGCCGCAAGCGGGGAACTGGAAGATGTATATGGATAAATCCCAAATTCAATATCCCGCAAAGCACCGAGCTGCGCTTCATACATGACACGACGCCCTTTTTTCAAAGCCTCGGCCAACAATAAACCGGTATCACAAATGTAGGGCTTTAGTCGCTCCCCGTGCTCAACAGCCCAAGAAACCATCGCTTCCGGATCTAAAGCTTCCCCACCATACACGTTTACCAACGTTAAATTTTTCCAGGTGGTCAAAGGGACAATCAACTTTCTGAGATGATCTTCACCTAAGAGTAAGTCACCCATTTGGACGCCTTTTTTGGCATATTTATCACTATAAGCAGGTCCAATCCCACGCTTGGTTGACCCAAATTTTTGATCACCCAAATACGCCTCTTGCAATGTATCCTGAGCAACATGAAAGGGGAAGCAAATCATTGCTCGATCAGAAATTTTAAGATGGTCCGGATCGAGAGGTACACCCTGATTCTTCAATCGCTCGATTTCTTGACATAAATGAGCCAAATCAATCACCATGCCGTTGCCTAAAACATTAACCGTATTGGGATTGAATACACCCGAAGGCAACAGGTTTAAAATTTGTTTACCGTACGTCTCGTTGACAACAGTATGACCGGCATTATTGCCCCCTTGATAACGCACCACAAAGTCATAATCTCTGGCAATGAGGTCGACCATACGGCCTTTGCCTTCATCTCCCCAATTAATTCCCACAACTGCTAAAGATGGCATGTAAACTCCTTTCCAGCTGAACCCATCTATGAGTTCTTCCACACTGGTCATCTAGGCAAAAAACCTGCCCAGTTCAAATCATCACTGCGCTATTATATCAGTTTGCAAAAATACCATCTCAAATTTATCTCTAATTAGAGATCATGTATCCTGCGTCACCATACAAATACCTGGTTAAGATCATCGTGAAAGAAAACAATGATGGAGACAGATATGAATTAAAAATTCTCATTGGCCTCCATCGGGTTAACCATCAAATGGATCAACGAACACGTGCCATCGCACGCAAATATCACTTGAGTTTAGGACAATTTGCGGTCTTGGAAGCCTATATCACAAAGGGGATTTAAGTATTGGCGACGTCCAAAGAAAGATCTTGAGTACAAGTGGTACCATCCGATATTTCTACGATCAGGAAACCGTTCAAGCCAAGCAAAATCAATTTTCAACCGATTCATCCAACTTTCCCATTTGGGCATATCACGCCAGTGCCATGC